>NZ_JAFLMX010000034.1:0-59775 GCF_017849675.1 Alteromonas sp. AO-Serp | reverse complement strand
GTCCCTCATCCACCACCGAGGTGCCCCTCATGCTCAACTCGTGCGCGCCTTCGGCTGGTAGGGCAGGGCGGGCTTGCAGGGTGGATGCCACTTTGTGGTGTCCGCGGGTGGGTTTTAATGGTGTTTTTATGTGAAGGTGGTCTGTAAATATAATACAATAGGGTATGTTTGATTGATAAGAGGGTGTGGTGATGGTGAATGATTTTGCGCGCTTTAATGGTTTGCTCACGACTTTGGATGAATTGTATGAGTCGCTTTATAGTGCCATGCGGTTAGCACCTACTGCTTATTTTGCCAATATTGATGACATCACTAAAGAAGACTTTAAAGCGTTCTCTGCCGGTGAGCTAATGCTTGGCCACCGCGATATGTTCAACGTCCAAGCGCAGATGTGTTGTCTTAATGCCTTAAAGTGCTTCCATCGTCCTTCTCATGATATTTCAGGCCGGGTGGCGGGCAAGTACCCTGGCATCCTTTTGCTTGAGAACCATGACGACGTCATTGATACCATTATCGCGATTAACAGTACGAAGACGGCTATCAAACACTGCGTGCAGGATAGAAAGCCTGATGGCTCACACGGGCGCAATCATTTGCAGAAGCACGAATTCTTACATCAACACCGTGGCGCTGAAATAATCTCTTATCAGTTGTATCGGCATATCGATGTCATTAACTGTCGCCCTGATACGGATACCGCGCTTAAAAGCGTGAATTTTTATTGGGCCTACAAGAACGCTGACCAACGGCTAACGCCTGAGCGCGCTGTGTTGTATCTGTATAACAGCAAGTCTGGTCTCAATGATACACAACTGAACGAGATAAAAGCGCGTATCATGGGCACACAGCACACCCACCGCTTTTATATACGTAAGACACGCAATGCGTCGGTGAATTTGTCGCTGTATTACGGGTCAGCACAGGGTAAGCCGGTGGTAAATACTATCAACGCCGCACAGCCCGTTATTCTGTGTAACTACGAGGATGTGCCCACTATTCGTCCATTAAGCGCCCATGTGCCGCAAAAACGTAAAGCGAATAGACAAGGGCATGCGTGGGAGTGCTTGAATGAAGCCATCAACCTCTATACGAGGCCGATTAGCGAGGAAGACAATAAACGTGAAGCTCATTTAGCGAAAATCTAACCTTCTTAGGTTACCGCGATGGGCGAATGTTGTTGTCTTACTGCTGTGTTTGTACTTCTCACTCCGCTTTGTTGACGAGGTGTTTAAGGTGCTGCCTCAGTTCGGGAAATTCCGTCCTGGCCTCATCTAAATAATCGTCATAATACGGTGTAGCCGGGTATCGCCGGCAATTTGCAGCCAATTGCTGTGCTAATAAGCTTTCTAACTCCTGAGGCGTTTTCCCCTTCATCGTCCAGCGTCTCGATTCTTTATACAAGAGGTCACTGTTCTCTTTGATCAAGTTCACTGCCGCCCTAAAAAGTGAAGCACCAGATACTTCACGCACTTCATCACTAGGAAGGAGCAATGAAAAATTAGCGATGGGAGGCACATTACCTTTCAACTCTACTGTAAAGTTATCACTGTATTCGCTATGAAGCGCCAAACCACTCGCAGGACTCTTAATGGGGACTTTCGAGATGATATCGTTAAAAAAGATATCATTAATCAATCCAAATTTTGTCTTTGGACGGCTAATATACACTTCTGCAATGACATCCCCCTTTTTTACCCAGCTGTACTTGTTCGGCTTATAACTTACTGTGTCGGTACCACCAGCGTGTGTGAAGACGCTACCTATCAGGCTTGGCATAACAAGCACTTCAGTACCAAAGGTAACGCCATTAGGTATAACGCCGCTCTCTCGTTTATCTTGCAACACAGAATGACTCTCCCTCTAATATGTTTTAGACCTGTACCAAGCGTTCAATTACGTAAATTGGCAAACAACGAATTGGCTAAGGAACGACTACTCACCAAATAACCATTAGGTTTCGGTGACTCCCATTTATTACATCTGTCACGTCTGCAGGTACTACGACTCACACGTTCATCCACGCAGTACTTCTGTGGCGCTCGCTTTTCAGGAAAGGAAGGTATTTTTTTATAGACAGGGTATTTCTTGTTACCGATGACAACGACGGTGGGCTCATAAGGGAAACCCCAGCTGAATTCTTCAAAAGCATTACAGTGAGGCAAATGGGGGCGGATTTGATAGTCTTATGTATAGAATTGCTGAGTTTTCGTAGACCACCATCCTCTTGCTATCAAAAGCCCTTTGGTATAGTACCGAGGGGTACTATGTAGATATTAGTTCTGACTTTAAGTTTATCTGCCAGGTAGAGTTATTAGATGGGCTTGCAAAACTTAACAACGCTGCGGTTGTACTTAGTGTTGTGCTTGCACTTGGGCTTACAAATTTTCTTGTTTCTCAAGCTAAGAAACTGATGGAAAATCTACGTCAGATAGATGTTCTCTTGGAGTTCGGTCTCTGTGACCACCATGGAAAGGCTGCTCTAGAATGGATGTATAACAATTTAGACGCAGCCTACAAGATAATGGTTAATTGACGTAGCCGATTGGTAAAAAGCTTCAGTGACAGCACTAATATCGGGTCACCTAGCTGCGATAGTAAACACCCTGCTAATCGGTTTGATTTTTCTGAACAACATTTTATTGGGCAAACTCTTGACACTCCAACAGTATCAACTTGGGTTCGTTTTGATAGCAGTTTAGTGACATAGTTGTTAGCTGCTTTTTCCAGGATAGATCTTGGTAGACTCCTGCGCAATCCGTTTTTCGAAAAATAGCATTTTGGCTTTTTATAAACATACACAATGGCACTGATATTTGTGGCGTCACCGTCCGAGCGTGTGGGAAAATTTCAAACGATGCGAATGAAATAGTCCTAAGTGTGATTGGCCACAATGAGTCAATGATGACGACTATTATAGCAGCTGAAACAACACGACAGATGTGCGTTTTCCATCTGGCTCCAGGTGTTTTTCACAGTGAGCAGGTTATCATTCTTTATCCAATAATTGAGGAACTGAAAAATGAGTTTCCCAATTTGGTAGTGAGGCTCTAGGCTTGGTTTTTTCCGAAGGTATTAATCAACTTATTCCGAACTGTTAGATCAATCGTTGATACACACAAGTTAAGCCTATACCAGCAACTGTATTAAGATTAATGATGAAATGTCCAGTTTTATGAAGAAGGTGTTGGAAAGTGCAAACATGACAAATGAGGGGAAGTGGCCGATACATCAGCTTCAGAAAGTGACCACCTGTTTAGAGTCCAGGACGAAGTTTGATTGATTATTTGTGGAATGATACAACAAATACGGTTAAGTTGTCATCTGAGCTAACCGTTAGTTTAGCTCCGTTCATGTGAAGCAATGAACGAGCGATAGTCAATCCTAAACCAACGCCTTGACCATGATTTTTTCGTGAAGGGTCTGCTCTAAAAAAGCGATCAAAAAGTCTCTGAAGATGGTCATCAGAGATTTTCGGGCCTGGATTTGAAACGGTAATTTTTGTATGTTCATCGTTGGTAGATACTGCTACCTTAACAATCGCGTTTTCGAAGGAATATCGAATTGCGTTTGACAATAGATTACTCATAGCTTGTCGAAACATGAACCTATCGCAATCAATTGTGGCATCGGCCCCTCGGATGCGAATTTGAATTTGTCTTTCTTCTGCCAGTAGTTCAAAATACTCAACTAATTCTTGAAGCTCTGCCCGGCAATTTAGTCGCTCTAACTGTGGCTTGACGAGTCCATGTTCCGTTTTGGCTAGAAGTAACATGTCACTGACCATCTTGGTCATACGTTCGTATTCTTCCAAATTAGAATATAAAATTTCAACATATTCACTTTCAGTGCGCGGTTGATTCAGAATAACCTGCGTTTGAGTTGTCAGATTTGTGACCGGTGTTCTCAATTCATGCGCAATGTCCGCAGAAAAATATGAAAGTTGCTCAAAGCCAGCTTCGAGTCGTTCAATCATAGCATTAAACGACCCCACTAATCCTGCGAGCTCGACCGGTACCTCTAAAGGATTTAGTCGGATATCGAGCTTGTCAGCAGTAATAGAACCTATTTTTCTACTCAGTTTTCGTAGCGGCGAGTGGCCTCGATACACAGCAAAACGTGCCACTATTATCGTGATCAAACCAGACACGAAAATAATGCCCCATAACGTCTTTTCAAAGTCTTCCATGTAATTCATGTGAAATTCCATGTTGGAGGCTACCACAACACGGTATGTAGACTTATTCTGACCAGTGCTGACGGTCACGAGAGCTTCAGTTGCTCGCAACATATGGGATCCATCAAAAAAAAGTGTCAACATATCAGGCGTTATGAGATCGTTGTCAAACAATTGACCGGGGTATTTGTGCAAGTCAACGCCTTTACTCGAAAATACGGATTCTCCATCTTCATTTTGCACAAGGTAATAGACTCCATGATGACCAGACACTGCTTCAACGAGGATACTCGAAGGTGCCACCTTTTCAGTGTATGCTTCGCTAAGCTTTCGTTTTACAGCATGGAATACCTCATTTAATTCATCAGCATCCTGTTCAGCAAAATGCGTTGCAATTGATTGTTGAACGATTAAGCTGATTATTGTAAGGCACACAAATACGGTAATGCCAACAAGTATAGTGACTCTAAACGCAAGAGAGTTTGGCCGTTTTAGTTTATTCGTTACTATCATCTACACTCATTTTATAGCCCATCCCCCTGACAGTTTGAATTAGCTTTACAGGAAAGTCATCATCAATTTTTGCACGCAATCTTCGGATAGCGACATCAATGACATTCGTGTCACTGTCAAAATTCATGTCCCATACCTGAGAGGCGATCAAAGAACGGGGCAATACTTCACCTTGACGTCTGACCATTAGTTCAAGCAATGTAAACTCTTTAGTCGTCAGATTGATTACTTTGCCACCGCGCTTCGCAACGCGAGAAGGGATATCAAGCTCCAAATCTGCAATGTGTAACGTGTTGTTAGGGACAGAAGTCCCTCTCCTGATCAAGGTGCGCACTCTTGCGAGGAGTTCCGCGAAAGCAAACGGTTTAACCAAATAATCGTCTGCGCCTAACTCAAGTCCTTTGACTCTGTCATTAACGTGATCGCGAGCGGTTAAAAAAAGAACGGGTGTAAATTTACCAGTCTCTCTCAATGAAGACAGGATTTTCCAACCTTCTATGTCGGGCAGCATTACATCGAGTACGATTAATTCATAATCACCAATCATCGATTTGTGGTGACCATCCAGGCCAGTCCTTACTAATTCTACAACAAAGCCGGATTCAATTAGCCCTTGTTTGATGTAATCGCCCGTTTTTACTTCGTCTTCGACTACAAGTATTTTCATGGTATGTGATTAACCTGCTGCATAGCTTTAATTCAATGGAGTAAGCCTGTTGAATACACCGCAATCGTAAAATGCTGTTAGTATACTAATAATAAAACGTATGCCAGCAACCAACAGAGTATTCAATATACTAATGAGCGCACCACATCGTAGCTCGAAGTCGCAAATATTCAACTAAAAATACACTTTCGCTATCAATATCGCTCATGATTACAAAATTGTAATGTCAAGGTAATCTGTCTGTCAGGGCCATTTGATATTCTCATTGCCGTAGCTAATCCGTGAAAACGCGTTTCATTAAAGGAGTCAGGTTTAAGTGAAACTTTCATTCGTCAAATACCTCGTTGTTATCGCTTTGTTGAGCGTGCAAGTAAGCGGGTCTTTCGCGAGTGTAGCTACGCCATGTGCAAGCGATATGGTGCATGAAATAGATAACAGAATCGGTCATCACATGGCCCACTCAACACATGATGTATCAGAGAATTGTTGCAATCAAGATTGCTGTTGTCCCATGGCTGCCTTTCAGCTCGGCATGTTGGCTGGGGCGAATCTCGAAACATCAAAACTGTTGAACACCCCAGTCCTAACCAGACAAGCAAGGCTGCATAAAGTCTTTATCGCTATACATTTACGCCCCCCAAAATACTCTCTCGTGTAATCAGGTTAGTCGATGTAAAGACTAACAGTTACTGCACGTGATGTTTCCATCGTGAAGCGTGCGAAATTCAATATATGTGAGAGTTGTTTATGAAAAAAAATATACCGTTTTGGGCTCTGGTTTCTGTAGTCCTCTTTTTAACGGCGTGCAGTGATGTCCTGCAAGCAAATAATGATGCAAAGTCTGCAACACAGGCCCCGAAAATTACATTGGATGTCTACAAAAGTAGAACATGTAGATGTTGTCAAAAATGGGTACGACATATTGAAGAACATGGTTTTGAAACAGATGTGACAAATGTCGCGCTAATGTCCAGAGTTAAAGATAAACATGGCATCGAACCCCAGTATCGCTCCTGCCATACTGCTCTTTCTCAGGACGGGTTTGTATTTGAGGGGCACATACCCGCAAAATACATCCAACAATTTTTAGAAAACCCTCCTGAAGGGGTTTTAGGGTTGAGCGTTCCAGCCATGCCAATTGGATCGCCGGGCATGGAAGTTGACGAACGATTCCAACCTTACCTTGTATTGCAACTCAATGTAGATGGTTCAGTTACGACCTTTGCTGAAGTCAACACCTATGAGGAGCAATTCTAATGAACCGGTTTTGTCTTTTTGTTTCTATTTGGGGAGCGTTCTCGTTCTCGATGGTCTCTCCCGCTATCGCGAATGAAAAATTAACGCTCAAACGTGCAGTAGAAATAGCGGTAGAAAATGATCCATGGCTCGTTAGCAGTGCACATCGTGAACGTGCCACATTGTCCAGTAGTGTCGTCGCCTCGAGCCTACCAGACCCCGTTGTCAACATCGGTTTAGCAAATGTACCCACTGATGGTTTTGCGTTTGATCAAGAGCCCATGACTCAGCTAAAAGTAGGTGTGTCACAGATGTTTCCTCGTGGTGATTCGTTAGCCATAAGGTCTCGTCAATTGCGGGAGCAAGCAGCAGAGCATCCCCTGATGAGAGCCGACCGAGTGGCCAAAGCACGCGTTCAAGTATCAAACTTATGGTTAGAAATATATCGGGCGCAGCAAAGTGTAAAGCTAATTGATGAAGATAAAGCGTTATTTGAACAGCTCAGCGATATCGCAAAGGCAAATTATTCAACTGCCTTTGGACGCGTAAATCAGCAAGATATCGTTCGTGCAAAGTTGGAATTAACAAGGTTGGAAGACCGACTTACTAAACTACGAGCATTAGAAGAAAGAGCCACAGGGAAGCTTCTAGAGTGGCTAGTTAGAGATCAAAATTATCCAAGTCAATCGGGATTTGATGCCTTTTCTCGATTAACGTTGCCGCATGCCCTACCTGAGATCAAAAACATGGGGCAGAATATGAGAACAATACTTGAGCGCAGAGATCAACAATCGCTTGCAATGGTTCTCAATCAACACCCTTTGATCCTCTCGATAGAGCAAAGAATTCGCGCCAGCCAAACCGGTATTGACCTTGCCAAAGAAAAATACAAGCCACAATGGGGGGTTAACGCTAGTTACGCCTACAGAGACGACACGCCCGACGGTACAAGTCGAGCAGATTTTTTATCGATGGGTGTAAGTTTCGATGTACCTCTTTTTACAGAAAACCGCCAAGACCAAGAGGTTTCGGCTGCCGTAAGCCTATCTGAAGCCATTAAAACCGACAAGCGCTTAGTCCTCAGAGAAATGATGTCATACATCCAGTCTTTATATGCGGAAAATGAGCGATTAATGGAGCGACAAGCGCTGTACGAACTCGAATTGTTAGAGCAAATGCAAGAGCAAGCTGAGGCATCGCTCAATGCTTATACCAACGACGAAGGAGACTTTGCTGAGGTAGTGCGTGCTCGTATTGCGGATCTTAATGCCAGAATTGACGCACTGGATATCAGTGTGGATTTGGTCAAAACAAAAATTCAACTCAACTATTACTTTGATACCAACGCAGGTATTCCTTTGTCTCAAATCGGAGAACAACAATGAGCACAATTAAAGCACTCGTCATAGGCGGGGTAGCAGGCGGTATTATGACTGCGTTGGCATTCACGTTTCTGATACCATCTTCATCATCCACCGCGAATAATGAGCAAAACGAAGAGAAGCAACCGTTGTATTGGGTAGCGCCGATGGACCCAAATTACCGCAGAGACGAACCAGGAAAGTCTCCGATGGGCATGGATCTCATTCCTGTCTACGAAGAAAGTTCAAGTGGTGATGCGGGCTCAGGAACAATTACTATAGCGCCAAATGTGGAGAACAACCTTGGTGTTCGAACTGCGAAAGTGCAGCGCCGCGCGCTGCATGTCCCTATTAGAACTGTCGGGTACGTTCAATACAACGAAGAAACATTAATCCATGTGCATCCTCGCGTTGAAGGCTGGATAGAAACACTGCATGTAAAAGCATCAGGAGAATATGTTAAAAAAGGGGAACCACTTTACTCTCTATACTCGCCTGAGTTAGTGAATGCACAAGAAGAATTGCTGCTTGCTATGCGCAGAAACAACAAAGATCTGATCGTAGCTGCTCGTTCTCGCTTAAATGCATTGCAAGTGCCTGAAGACGTCGTGGAGACGTTAACAAAAACAAAAAATGTTCAGCAAACCGTTACCTTTTCCGCACCCCAAACCGGATTCGTAGATAATTTAAACATTCGAGAAGGTTTTTTTATAAAACCTGGCGTTACAGTCATGTCGATTGGTGCATTGGATGAGGTTTGGGTTGATGCAGAGGTATTTGAGCGACAAACCGCCCAAATAGTGGAAGGGCTGCCTGTTACTATGAAATTAGATTTCCTCCCCGGAAAGACGTGGCAAGGCGTTGTAGACTACGTCTACCCAACCCTTGAACAGAGTACCCGCACACTGCGTGTGCGTCTTCGCTTTGCTAATCAAGATTATACGTTAAAGCCGAACATGTTCGCTCAAGTGACTATCCACTCTGATATGGATTCGACCAACTTGATCGTGCCAACCGAAGCGGTTATTCGAACAGGCAATCAAAATCGCGTTGTATTGGCATTGGGAGATGGAAAATTTAAATCAGTTGCAATCAAAATTGGGCGAGTGGTTGACGAGTTTACAGAAGTACTTGAAGGACTGATCGATGGTGACAGCATTGTCACCTCCGCTCAATTTATGCTTGATTCAGAGAGCAGTATTAGCTCTGACTTTAAGCGAATGGAACCCCCTGAAGAAAGTCCAACATCGGTCTTCACAGAGGTGATGATCACAGACGTGATGCCTTCTCACAACATGATAACTGCAAAACATGGTCCAATTCCAGAATGGGATTGGCCGCCGATGACCATGGATTTTGTGGTAGCGGAGCATATCAATTTAGCAACGGTCAAAGGTGGTTCATCGGCACATATCGAGATCAGTAAGCAAACTGATGGTCAATATGTGGTGACAACCGTGCACATTATCGATTCAGCACAAAGTACACAGGCGACTATGTCTGAAAGCGTTTGGACTGAAGTCAAGATTAATTCTGTAATGGATGGGCATCGAATGATAAATGTCGATCATCCCGCTATAAAAGAGTGGGATTGGCCCGCGATGACGATGGATTTTAACGTGGCAGATAACATTACCTTGTCTGATTTGGCCTCTGGAACGCTTGCGCATATTGAAATTTCAAAATCCTCAAGTGGCGAATATCTTGTTTCTACCATTCATGTTGTTGAAGAGGCAAGTAGTGAAACAAGTACCGCTGTCGACGCTGTGTGGACTCAAGCAACGGTCAATGCAGTGATGAGTGCTAGCAACCAGTTAAGCCTTGAACATGACCCTATTGAGGCGTGGGATTGGCCTGCAATGACAATGGATTTTAACGTCGCTAATGAGGTTGATTTATCTGACATTACCGCTGGTATGCGACTGCACATCGAAATTACCAAAACCCAAGACGGTGCGTACGTTATTACCACAGTACATATACAAGCATCTGATAAAGGAACGATGGATAACAGCCAACATGAAGGAGCGCACGAATGATAGAAGCAGTCATACGTTGGTCGGTCTCAAACCGCTTCTTTGTTTTACTCGCAACCATCATCATAGTCGGTGGCGGTTTAGTTACAATGAAAAATACGCCAGTAGATGCGATCCCAGATTTATCCGATGTCCAAGTGATAATCAAAACGAGTTATCCTGGTCAAGCGCCACAAGTTGTAGAAGATCAGGTAACGTACCCGCTAACGACCGCCATGCTTTCCGTACCGGGTGCACAAACGGTTCGAGGTTATTCGTTTTTCGGTGACTCCTACGTTTATATCATTTTTGATGATGATACCGACTTATATTGGGCAAGAAGCAGGGTGCTTGAATATTTATCGCAAGTTGCCCCCAATCTACCTGAAAACGCCAGGCCGCAATTAGGTCCAGATGCCACAGGCGTTGGTTGGGTTTATCTGTATGCATTGGTCGACAGAACCGGCCAACACGATATTTCTCAATTACGCAGTTTGCAAGACTGGTTCTTGAAATTTGAGCTCCAAACTGTGCCTGGCGTGTCCGAAGTCTCGGCGCTAGGGGGTATGGTGAAACAGTATCAAGTGAAAGTAGATCCTGAAAAACTCCGCGCTTACGGTATACCGCTTTCTCATATTCAGATGGCAATAAAGCGAGGGAATCAAGAAGTTGGGGCCTCTGTAGTGGAGCTTGCAGAAGCTGAGTACATGGTTCGTGCTACGGGGTATATTTCTGATAAGAAGGATATCGAAACTATTCCTCTTGGCGTCAATGACAATGGCACACCGCTTTTAATAAGGGATATTGCCACTGTAGATATCGGTCCACAAATGCGCCGCGGTATAGCAGAGCTAAACGGCGAAGGGGAAACAGTCGGCGGTATTGTCGTGATGCGTTTTGGCGAGAATGCTCAAAAAACGATAGATGGCGTCAAAGCAAAACTAGAGGACTTAAAAAAAGGACTACCTGATGGCGTTGAGGTGGTCACTGTTTATGATCGTTCCGCATTAATTGAAAGAGCCGTTGATAACCTAGCTTCGAAACTAGTGGAAGAGTTTATCGTAGTCGCTTTGGTATGTGTCGCTTTTCTTTTTCATGTTCGGTCGTCACTCGTCGCAATCATCAGTATTCCTGTCGGGATCATTACCGCGCTAATCGTTATGTATATGCAAGGGATCAATGCCAATATCATGTCGTTGGGCGGCATTGCTATTGCCATTGGCGCCATGAGTGATGGTGCGATCGTTATGATTGAAAATATGCACAAACACATGGAAAAGACGCCTCTTACCAAGGAAAATCGCTGGCAGGTTGTTATCGATTCTGCGGTCGAAGTTGGACCTGCGTTATTTTTCAGTTTGTTGATCATTACGGTTAGTTTTGTACCTGTTTTTACGCTTGAGGCCCAGGAAGGGAGGATGTTTTCCCCTCTTGCTTATACGAAAACATATGCAATGGCTGCATCAGCGGCACTTGCGATTACACTGGTCCCAGTCTTAATGGGGTATTTTGTACGTGGAAAGGTTTTGCCTGAACACAAAAACCCAGTCAACAAGTTTTTAACGTTTTTATACATACCGACGCTCAAGACAGTTTTGCGCTTTCCAAAGTCAACGATGGTCGCAGCATTGATTGTCTTGGCTATCGGGCTTTGGCCAATTGATAAAATTGGTAGTGAATTTATTCCCCCGCTTGACGAAGGCGATTTGATGTATATGCCAACCACCTATGCCGGCATATCAATCGGGAAGGCACGAGAGCTTCTTCAACAGACCAACAAATTAATAAAAACCGTGCCAGAAGTAGAAACGGTATTTGGCAAAGTAGGGCGGGCGGATACGGCGACGGACCCCGCGCCACTGACCATGATTGAGACATTCATTCAATTGAAACCCAAAGAACAATGGCGAGAAGGGATGACCACGCAGGACCTTATTAAAGAGTTTGATGCAGTGGTCAATTTACCGGGCTTAACCAACGCATGGGTGATGCCAATAAAAACCCGAATTGACATGCTTGCCACAGGAATTAAAACCCCTGTTGGGATTAAAATTGGTGGTCCCGATCTAATGGAAATTCAAAAAATCGGCCAACAAATTGAGTCAATATTAACTGACGTCGATGGCACGGCTTCAGTGTATTCTGAACGCGTCGCTGGCGGTCGCTACTTGAAAGTCGACATTGATCGCGAAAAAGCCGCCCGATATGGGCTCAATATCGCTGATGTTCAGCAAATTGTCTCTAGTGCAATTGGCGGTGTTAACGTAACACAGAGTGTAGAAGGGCTGGAGCGCTATCCAGTAAATATTCGTTATCCGCAGTCATACCGAAGCTCTCCAGAGTCGCTTTCTTTGTTACCTGTAGTGACACCACAAGGAAAACGTATAGCCTTAGCTGATGTTGCTAACGTCTACATCGAAGACGGACCACCGGGTATCAAGAGTGAAAACGCGCGGCTCAATGGATGGGTGTATGTTGACATCGATGGTGTAGACATAGGCACGTATGTGGCTACCGCGCAGCAAGTTGTTGCTGAACAACTCGTTTTACCCGCCGGCTATTCAATTAATTGGTCTGGCCAATACGAGTATATGTTAAGGGCAAAGGAGAAGCTCACTTACGTTGTGCCTTTGACGCTCGCTATAATCGTTATTCTATTGTACCTCAACTTCCGAAACTTCATTGAAGTGGCGATTATTATGGGGACGTTGCCATTGTCGATGGTTGGCAGCATATGGCTTATGTACATCGAAGGCTTTAATTTCTCCGTGGCCGTAGGCGTAGGTTTCATTGCCTTGGCCGGTGTCGCTGTAGAAATAGGAGTCATTATGCTTGTATATCTCAATCATGAATATCAGGCACTGATGGATAGATGCAAAGAAGGGGGTACCTTACCGAGCGCCGAGATGTTGACCGAGGCAGTACTGCACGGTGCAGGATTGCGTGTTCGTCCCGTCATGATGACAACGGCCACTATCATCTTTGGATTGCTGCCGGTTTTATATGGCTCTGGTACGGGGTCCGAAGTCATGAGTCGGATTGCCGCGCCGATGGTGGGAGGAATGGTTAGTGCGATTATTCTGACACTACTCATATTGCCTGCCATTTATTTAATATGGCGCAAACAACAGCTTAAATACTTGGCTGTCGTTGCGTAATGAAAGGACCTGTTCGCCGTTCACATCGTTGGCTTATGCTGCTAGTCGGCGGGCAGGTGTTGTTTTGGTCGTTAAGCGGCCTTTACATGGTCTGGTTTGATATCTACTACATTCAGGGTGAACATTTTTTTACCTGGGCCCAGCGCGATGATGAAAGACGTCACAGGCTTGCTGATCGACAATACCATTGACCCAAATGCCATCAATATTGAAGCATTTGTGTCATCTATAACCCATCAAGTCTAAGGAGACTTCAAATGAAACTAATCTTTTCAATGCTCATGATAGCCTTAAGTTTTTCAACTTTTGCTCACACAACACTCAAGACATCTACGCCTAAGGATAATGCAATGTTGATGTCATCTCCACCTGAACTATCATTGGTTTTTACCAAGCCTGTAAGGTTGGCTAGAGTCACATTGCAATCGAAAAGTGGGGAAACCATTCCGTTTGAGTTTAAGCCAAGTACGGAACTCGCTAGTGCCTTTAGTTACGAATTACCCGGATTACCAGTAGATACATACACTGTCAATTGGATGTTGCTAGGTCAGGACGGTCACAAAATGGAAGGGGCTTTTAGTTTTATGGTGCATGCTTCAATGATGAAACATAACGACAAAAAGCACGACAGCACGCACGGCAACCATTAGAGGACGCTATGGACATTTGGCAGTTGGGGTTGTTGATTTCAAAGTTTGGTGTTTATCTCGGCGTATCAGCGCTGCTTGGTGGTGGTTGGATTTTGTGCATTACCAATACTGATACTGACACCAAATTTACTCTACCCGCAAGCTTACAAACAACGGTAACAAGGCACATGCGTTTGTTTGCGGTCATTGGCATCATTTTTAGTGCTTTTGACTTTTTGTTTCAGGTTGGGCAGCTCGCTCAATCTGGATACGCTGGTATGTTTGACCCCATTATGCGAGAGATGGTCGCGCATTCAACGCTCGGAGATGTTGCAAAAAGTCGACTAGTGCTGTTCGCAAGTGCGCTACTATATTTAACCTATTTAGGTCATTCAATTAGAAAAACCGCCATTATTTCAAGTCTCTCTCTTGGAATTTTCATTGTTATTGCGTTGGCAGGATTTGGGTATACATTTACGTTAACTGGGCATACTCAACAGTTACAACCTAGTTTAAAATTTATCCTGGCTGCTCATGCCGTTATTGCGCTCGCGTGGGTGGGTTCACTCTGGCCTCTTTCAAGGACGTGCGTAGAGCTTTCTACCCCCAATTTGCACCATGTCATGACAAAATTTGGGAAATCGGCGATGTACCCCATTGGGGGGCTAATTATTGCTGGTTTACTACTGGCTTGGCAACTTGTGCGTTCTGTTAGCAGTTTGCTCGACACAAACTACGGCTTTGTATTGCTTGTTAAGCTGTTGTTTGTTGGTGCTATCTTTCTAATCGCGTTGTTACACAAACTGCGATTGGTTCCTCAGCTTTTAACCGGCATAACCAGTCCTCGAACGCTTCAAAAATCAATCCAAATCGAACTTTGTATAGGGATATCTATTTTAATGGTGACGGTGGTGTTAAGTACCGCCGTAGGCCCCAATTATTGAAGAAACACAAAATGAAAAAAATCTACTTGTTGTCAATCATACTCTTTCCTTTGCTGTTAACTAACTGTGTTAATGCTCATGATAAAACGCATAACGACACCAGTAATAGTCCTATGTTCTCAGGGCTAGACTCCGACGCAGGAATAATAGCAAAACAATTCCACAAAGCACTCTCCGAGGCTAATGCAGAGACAGTCATGAGCTTACTTGCCGATGATGTCCTTATTTTGGAAGGTGGCAGAATTGAGCGCAGTGCCGACGAATATCGTGCACATCATTTGCAAGCAGACATGCAATTTTCATCTGCCGTAACCACGAAGACGATTGAGCATCATGTTCGTGTGCATGGTAATACAGCTGTCTCCATTTCAAGAAGTCACACTTCTGGAAACTATAAAGGTCGAGATATTGATAGGACAGGCAATGAAACGCTCTTTTTAACGCTGATCAATGGACAGTGGAAAATCAGTCATATTCATTGGTCTCACTAACTCCCCACCAAATTAAAATAAAAAGGTCAAAACGATGAAACTTTTCTATGCAAGCTGCGTTGTTATTTTTTTAGCCACATCACCATACATTTATGCGTCTGAGCAAACGAACGACGAAACCGAGATACTAGAAATGATCCAAGATATTGAAAAGGGGTGGGAGTCTGGTAACGGTATGCCGTTCTATCAACATTATCTTGGCCAGGTAGGTGCGCGTTACATTGAGTCAGGCGGTCAGAATAAAGGGTTAGAGGATTTGGTCAAAAATCATGTAGAGCCGGAAAAAGAGGTATTGAAACGATTGACCATTGATATTCTAGATATCGAAACAAACGTTGAAGGAGACTTCGCTTGGGCAGTTACGACAGTAAATGTTTCAGGAGAAGTACGCAAAACCGGCGCAGTTTTTGATAAAAAAGGATTTCAAACCTATTTGTTTCGCCGAACTGATGAAGGATGGAAGGTCATTCATTCGCATTCATCTACCCGTGATAATAAGCCACATAAGCACCGTTAACAACGTTGAATTCCGTGCAAAATCGCAATATCACATTGGATGCAATACGAACGTTAGCCATTGTGTTGATGGTTGTGTTCCATTTTGCTTACGACCTTCGTTTCTTTGGTTGGGTTGATTGGAATGTCCCCAATGGAAAAGGGTGGAGGGAGTTTCGGTATGTAATATTGACGCTCTTCTTCGTGAGTGTAGGCGCGTCGCTCGTGCTCGGGAATTATCGAAAATTTAGTCTAAAAATGTTTTTACTGCGGCTGTTTTCCATAGCGTTCTGGGCCGCGGTAATATCGCTTTTTACGTATTATTTTTTTAATGCAAACTGGATATTCTTTGGCGTATTGCATTTTATTGCTGTAGCGAGTGTTTTGTGTGTTCCGTTGATTAGAAAACCCATATTGTCGCTGTTGTTGGGTTTTGTTGCGGTCACGTTGTTTAACATTGGCCTAGTATCCAGTAAATGGCCATTTAATCTGATCAGTTTGTCACTACCTCATTCTCCAAACGATTACGTTGCGATTTTTCCATGGATAGGTGTTGTATTGTTTGGTATTGCGATAGGGCACGTTTTGAAAAGCGGATTTGATCCGTTTGCAAAATGGAATATCCCGAATAACTTGACTCTTCTCGGACGGCATAGTTTAGCGGTTTACATATTGCATCAACCTATCTTTTTTGCGCTGTTTGGTACTATCTATTGGTTTAGCTCATCGGTGTAACTATGCACCTTTTACTTTGCCATAAATCACCTTCAGTAATTAATATCCGCTATGCTGCCGCAGACATAAAATTACGATGAGATATGCACATTATGAGGGAAGGTAGAGTCAAGGCAGCAGAGTAATGCTTGATAAACGCATATGCGCTTGCGCGCAAATGCGTGTGTCGATACACTCTCGATATCAACGCTAATGTGTTTACAGCAACGCAAGATTAATTCGGAGAAGATTGTGCTTTTAGTGCCAACAAACCCAGACTACCGTTAATACTCAAACAGTTTTGGTCGTTCTTCTTTGAAGTTGGTGTATTTTGACCACAAAGAGTTGCATTCTCTTGACTCTATTACGTCAGTTATTTGTCTTACAGTAGCCATATCGTTTTCTACCAGCAATGCAGACACTTGTGATAACATTTCGGCTTTAGCGGGTTGTTATTCAAAAATTTCATGAAGTCTCAAACATCCCCTGATAAAAACCAAGCTGTCTACCATGCAGATTACGCGAAAAATGAAACGCGGTAACCGCTCTGGTGTTTTGTATTCGCTTCGTTTAACCAAAAGAGTAAATTCTGCTCAAAAGCAACAAGGTTTTCATTGATCCGTTGCGTCGCATCGACATTCAATATACCAAACCGCGACATTTCAGCCTCATAAAATGCAAGATCTAGTAATGCTTCGTAATACAGCATTTTAGCATCTTCTAGCTTGTTTTTGACTTTTTCAAACCGTAAAATTGCGTGCTCTTGAATTGAAATCACTTCTCTTAATATGCTTGGATCACACCGAACCGTTGCTGTTTCATCAATTGAAGTAAGCGTTAAGTCGTTAAAAAACCATCGTAACCATCTTCCACTAAGAACCGGCGAAGATATATGGAGACCGCGAGGTTTTTAAATATCAGCCCATTTTGTGTTTCTGTTTCTCCCATTAGATTTTCAAATGCTGTCTCTGCATATTGAACCTTGTCTAAATTTAATTGCTCAAGACGCCTTACTTCTTCCTTATGGTCTTGAGTGAGGCGAACAATATCGTTTTCGTGCCTCTCAGTCAGTGAATTAATTTGCCGCTGCGTGTTCATTTGTAGTTCTATCAGTTCACGATCCGTTGCTTCTCTCAAGGCAACTAAGTCGCTTTCAGCTTCATCTTTAACTGCCTTCGTTCGCGAACTTTGAACATGGTTCATCCAAGAAGCGAGTAGTGTTTCAGATTTAGTCGATTTATGCAGTTGATTTAAATGGGGTTGCAATTGCATTCGAATGTCTTACATGTTGAGAACCTGCAAAGACCGCTTTACCTGCTCTAACTCTTGAGCACTCAACTCACGTAACTCTGCGTCAGAAGCCTCTGAAATTTTCTTATTTGCGTCATCAATTTGTTGCTCAATCCGAGCCAGTCGCCTGTTGACTTCTGAACTCGAAAGGGTGGCATTTTCCAGCAAAATCAAGTCACGATTAATTTCATCAATTTGTGCTTTAAGACCAGTTAATCCTCTGTAAAAATCGCCATGCTCACGATCATTTGGATGTGCGAGCGATGATGACATCACAAGAAACAAACATATCCATCTTTTCATAAATTATTTCCTTGTTACAAGTAACCACAATGCCAATTCAATATGGGTAGAACATACGTTCACAATATCGAAATCGTCACAGCAATGACTAAAAAACTTTTAGTCAGGGCGCAGAAGAGAGCTCATAAACAGACCAGTAGGATCGTATTGTTGTTTTAATAATTTCAAACGAGCTGTGTGTTGGCCGTAGTAAAGAGCAAGTGGCGACCCATTCCCCATGTCATAATTTTGGTAAGAATGACCATTAAAAAACGGTAATAGCAAATCGAAAGATTTATTCACCCAATCGATAACTTCAGTATCGTCACATTCAGCTTGAGTGATCCCTGTGATACTACAGACGAAAGAAGCGTTGCGGTGAATAAATGCCGAATCGTCAGCGTTTACATCCTGAATAGCGCCACAAAGCGGGTCTAGCATAAATCCACCTGAATTTACCGGACAAGCTCGGTAACACGATAAAAGTGTTTCAATGAATTCGTCTGATAGCTCGCCTTCAATTATGCCATTTCGCCAATACAAACTCAGATCACTATCGTAGTCATTGGATTGGCATTCAACGTATTGCGACCGCCTACTTAACAATGTGGCACCGTCTTGCCATTTGGCTACAGAATCCAAACCGTGCACCCAGTCCTCACTAAACCCCATTATCGAAATTCGTGCTTTATCGTGCATCGATCGCGAGAGATATGCATATAGAAAAACCGATCTGTTATCACTGAGCACTGTTTTGCTATATTGCCTAAGAATAGATCGTGCGTGACATAATGGCCACTCGAGTATTCGGCCATCAATATTTTGGGGGGCATCATTTAATTTAAACGTGACATCGGTCACAACGCCAAATTGACCATGGCCACACCCTTTTAATGCCCAAAACAAATCCGGATGTTGGGATTCGGTCACTTGTCTTACTTTACCGTCAGCAGTTATCAATCCAAACGCGAGCACATTGTCGCAACTCAAACCAAGCTTTCTGGACAAAAAACCGATCCCCCCTCCCAATGTTGCGCCGACAACACCAACATCGGGACAGGTACCCAAAGGAACTACTTTGTTGTGTTGCGCTAGAAAATGGTCCAATTCACTATTTTTGACGCCTGCGCCGACGTTTACTGAGCTCTTATCAACATTCAGTACAGTTGTTTTAAACATCGACATATCAATTACAATTGCATTGTTAAGGACCGACATGCCACTTACACCATGCCCTTGACCCTTAATTGTAATAGATAAGCGCAACTGCTTTGCACATCTGACAATGTGTATAATATCGGTCTTTGTTTTAGGTTGAATAATTACTAACGGAAAACGCGAAACACCTTGATTGAATACTTTCCTGTTTTCTTCATATTCTGCACTACCCGGTGACCAGAATGCGCCGTCAACAAGACTTGCCAGTTCTACCAAACTTGTTTCAGTAGCCCGCGTGATTGAATCTGTTTTTGTCTGTTTTGCAGGTGAAACTTCAACAATACTCTCAAGTAGATTCCAACTTCGACTACCAAAAGTGTTTGGCGTGATATCGCTCAGCAATTGTCGCAGATATTGTGCAACTAATCGGGGAGGTAAAAGCTTGTTTGCTGAATACATACTGCGCATTAACTCCGATGCAGGCAACGCGTGATTTGAAGCTTGCCTTATCGTTTCCTGCATTTTGGTGTCGACGTTTCCAGGAGCCACAGTTGTAAAAACAGCAATATCGTTATCGACTTCAAGTTGAAAACACTGGCACAGCATATTTAATGATGCTTTGCTCACACAATAAGCTGAGGCGCCAGCAACGGGTTGTACTGGCAAATCACTGGTTAAAAACATCACGCGGCTATGACTAAATTTTTTTAAGCATATCTGCGTTAAAAGGCGAGGTACTTCGACATTTATCCATTGGGTTGCCTCCCACTCATCAGGGGCGACGTTGCTAATATCTCCAAATGGCATGACAACACCTGCGCAATGGATCAGGTAGCTAAAGTGAGTATGCTGATTGACAACGTTTTGAAGGCTTTTAATACAATCCCTATTAGTGAAATCGATACACTCGATTCTGACCCTATCCCCATAAGACCTTTTAAGCTGTTGTAAAGTTTCTGGATTTCTACAAAGTGCTACGATCTGGATAAAAGGGTAGGAGAGTAGAAGCTCTTTTGTAAGCGCAAGTCCTATACCAGAGCTAGCGCCTGATATTAGTGCTGTCTGTTGATACAACATCTTAAAAGCCTATTTCGTAGAAGAGTGAAAGCTCACTTATATGTTTGATAGCTTCAGCATAAGTAAAGTCCTTGAATGGATAAATAAAGTTAATGATTTGATTACAGAAATGTAATCAAACCGTAATCGATTCGTTGTGATGCTTTGATCTGAATCAACTACAGTTGAAATGAAATCACTACGATTAAATACATAAACATTTTATTAAGGTGCCTACGACGAACAAGGACAACTAGATATCACAGCCAATGGGTTTGATATCAACTTTATTAGTACTCACGCCATCATCAGAGGCGAGTATATTAAAACTGAAACGGACTCATTTGTTGAGCGAGATCATGAGCAAACTATTGACTCATTTTCACGCAATGGATGGTTTTTACAAGGTACTTTCTTCGTTGGGCATGCTTTTCAATCCCTAGGTAGTACTGAATTGGTCCTTGAATATGCTGAAACCAATAAAATTGAAGAAGCGGAGCGCTGGATGGTAGGTGTCAACTATTGGTTGGACCCTCGTTCAGTTATTAAGGTGGGCTATGAAGATACAGACGTAGTTGAAGGCCCTGATGATACACGGTTTGCTGTGCAATTCAGCTATGGATTCTAGGGGATATCATGAACAAGAAATTAATTATATGTGCACTAATCACATTTATTTCGTTACCGAACTTGGCAGACGATGAAACCACACTTTCTGGCGCAGAGTTAATTAATAACAACTGTGCGCGTTGTCATAACAGTAGGCCTGTGCGTGAGTTTTCTATCAGTGAGTGGAGAGTGATCATGCCACACATGCGCGAAAAAGCGCATTTAACCGGCAGCGAAGTATAAGCCATTCTTGAATTCATGGAAATAGCTTCTAGTCCTGCTCAACCGGTAGAGGTGACTCTGGCTAAATCATTAACAGTCAATCCACGTGACGTACTCACTCGATATGGTTGTCAGGGGTGTCATCAAGTGCAAGGCGCAGGCGGAACACTCGGTCCATCGCTGGATAATGTTATTAGCGAAAAAGGCAGGGCATTCTTTTTGCGCAAAGTTAAGGAGCCTCAATTTAATAACTCGTCGTCCGCAATGCCGCAAATGCCGATTACAGATGATGAGCTTGAAGCTTTAGCTGAGTTTTTATCGTCCATATAGCCTATTGACCTGAGTCTAAGACATTAGATTAAGGTGACAAGACGTAAACTTTAAACCTAAAACGCTCAACTGAGCATAATCAAAGGAAACAATCTTATGAAAAAGCTTACTTCACTATTACTGGCCAGTGCTTTAGTCGTTGCGCCAATAGCGACTTCTTTTGCATATCAACAGACTGACAAATCTGATATGCCGATGATGGATGGTCAGATGATGCAAAAGATGCAGACGCATATGGAAGAAATGCGCGCAGTATTGGATGCCGTTAAGAGTGAATCGGATCCGGAGAAGCGCGAAGCCATGTTGCATGAGCATGCCCAAAAGATGCAAGACATGATGGGCATGATGGAAGGAAGCGACTCGATGGGGATGAAAGCGGGAAAAGGAATGAAACACAAACACACTGATATGTCCACCGAAGACAAAATGAAAATGATGGAACAGCGTATGTCGATGATGGAAGACATGATGAGCCAAATGATGGGGCACACCGCTGAAAAGTCTAAACCAATACATAAACACAAATAGAGCTAATCACCACGTTACGAGGCAGGAGGTGACCTGCTGTCTCGCTTATTTCAATAATCACAGGAATTTTACATGAATAAATTAATTAAGTTTTTTTCAATTGTAGTCTTGTCAGTTGGACTCCTCGGAGGATGCGCAAGCCAGGTTTATCACGACTACATCATGAGTGGGCAAGTTGTTACAGTCGATGATAAGCAAGCAGTGGTATGTGTATCTGATACGGATGGTTTGAAGGAACATCAAGTTTTTAATGTCTATAGAACTGTCTACGACCCTACAGCAATCTCAGAAGGTGAAAACAGCTATTCACGAGAGTTCGTTGGGAAAATTCGTCTTGGAAAAACTAAGGATAAGCACTTCGCGGAAGCTATTGTGCTGGATGGCGAAATTACGCGTTATGACATGGTCGAGTTTGACCGTGGTTTTTGATTAATATTTTAATTAGGAGTATGCCGTTGTGAATAATAGAGTTTATCACCAACCCTACCGTATAGCGGTTATTGTGACGCTGGTATTAGTGAGTGTCTTATTCACAACCGCGTGCTCAGCAGTACCACAAAGTACTGAGCCAGACAAAAAAAACAATTCATCAGAAACTAAAGAAACTCAGCCTGAGTTAAACGTTGATGACTTCGCTAAAATCCAAACCGCTTTGCGCTCGTTAGACAATTCATTAGCGACCCAGCCAAAAAGCAATGAGAGTGTAAATCCGAGTGATACCAGTGTTTCACTCAATACATCATCAATGCCACTTTCAGCAACAAACACAATGAAAATGGGAAAGAGTAAGAATAAAGGCATGATGCCAATGCGCGGGAAATCGTGCATGGGAATGATGTGCAAAATGATGATGAAAAACAGCTCAATGATGGGTACACCACCTGAACAAAATAAAACACAGATATCTGGTTCTCCATTAAATGAAAGCTTACCCGGTGTCAGTGGAGCGCTGCATTTATACCACGTTGGAGAGCAAGCTTTTTTCTTAAACCACAAAGAGACACTCGAATTGACCGATGGTCAGTACCAAACGCTTCTCACGATCCGAACTGAATGGGAGTCTACTCAACAAAGCTTTACGCTGCAGCGAAGTGCGTTAGAAGCATCGTTGTGGGAATTGACCGCTCAGGGGCTACCTCAATACGACAATATCAAAGACACCATTGCTGAAATAGAAGCCACAAACAGCGCCTTGCGGTTGCAGTTTATTACATCGGTAGGGAAAGCGGTATCAGTATTAACGCCCTCTCAGATCGCTAAGATAAATAGCCTGTGGATGGCCGAACAAACAGGTGAGTTATGAGCATGTGGTGGCCACACACATCATTTTTTCTGCGTTACGCCGTCATTTTGAACGTTATGCTGTTATTCGCAACGACGAGCAGTTACGCACAGCAACAGCCAGAGGATAGTGAGCATGCGAGCCACCATCCTGAAGCTACCAATGATCCCACTGTCAACGCTAATACGGATGTTTTGCCGACTGCTACACAAGGTAAAGGACCGCTGGGCAATGCTGACGCCATGATGGGACCCGGTATGGCAAAAGGCATGGATAAAATGATGGAGAAAATGGGTGCACCCAAACCTAAAGATCTCTATCCCACGCTAATGCGCATGCATTCAGCTACACCCGAACAAAGAGAGACTGTTCTGATTAAAGCAACCGCAAGAATGCAACAAGGAAGTGAGCAACTTGCTACAGGTTTTGATTGGCTTGCCCGCGCAGCTGCCACTGATGACTATTCCCAAATGCAAATGGCTGTTGAAACAGTTAAAGAGGGTATAGCCCATTTTGACAGTGGTCTTGCTGCGAAACGTGCCATACAAGACGGGCAAGAACCACGAAGAGTGGCATTAACCTGGTTCAAGTCACAAATGAATTTGCTTCCCAGTGCGCCGGAAAAAGGTACTTCAACCCTATTTGGTATGACACCGTTTCACAGCGCAGTGATGCTCGTTTTACTCATATTTACAATTGTTATGGTGTATGTGTATGGATTTAAGATGCGCAGAGCTGCCGCGCTGCTCGAAGAGCTTAAGTCTACTGACACCGCAAGCACATCTGCGCCAACGACAAAAGTTTCCTCTGTTGTCGAATCTAATCCGGCTGCCCAGCAGCATGCTTCGGCACCTGCGCAAAGTAGCGAGCCAGCATTGTCATCCACTGCCTCATCGCGCAAGGGCACGTTTAGTGGCGGTATGGTAGTAACCGCGATTTTTAATGAAACCCATGATGTTAAAACGTTACGTCTAGCCAGCCCAGATGGACAAACCATTCCATTTGATTTCGAACCAGGTCAATTTGTCACGTTCACACTGAACATCGATGGTTTTGAAAAGCCAGTTAAGCGCTCATACACCATTGCATCATCGCCCACTGAACAGTATTACTTTGAAGTTACGATAAAGCGAGAGGAGTTCGGTGTGGTTTCTCGTTATATGCATGACGCGGTTGAGGTAGGAAATACGCTTTCAATTAAAGCCCCCGGCGGTAAATTTTATTTCAATGGTCATGGTTCAAACAGCGTGGTGTTGATTTCTGGGGGAGTGGGGATCACACCGATGATGAGCGCTGTCCGCTACTTGACGACGACGTGCTGGGACGGTGATATTTATTTTCTGTTTTGTACGCGAACGTCCAACGACTTTATTTTTGAACAGGAATTAAAATATCTGCAAGCACGTCATCCTCGGTTAAAAGTACTGGTCAGTATGACTCAAGCAGAGGGTACATCCTGGATGGGGCCCCAAGGCCGCTTTTCATCCGCAATGATAAACGAATTTGTGCCAGATATTGCCTCAAAAACTGCGCATATTTGTGGGCCTCCTGCAATGATGGATGCTACGAAAAAAATGCTAGCCGAATTGGGTATGCCTAACACGCATATTAAAACCGAAGCGTTTGGGGCTGCTAAACCAGAGCCCGCTCCCGTTAAACCTCAATTAGCCACTAACACCAACGCAGGCAACAACAGACAAGTACGGTTTAGTCTTTCAGACGTCGAAGCCCACGCGGGTCCGGATGAGACCGTATTAGACGTCGCTGATGGACTCGATGTAGATATAGAGAATTCATGCAGAGCGGGTTCGTGCGGGAGTTGTAAGGTGAAACTGCTACGTGGTGACGTCGATATGGAGGTTGATGATGGGCTGGAGCCTGAAGATAAGTTCAGTGGGTATATTCTGGCGTGCCAAGCTATCCCTAAATCTGATGTGGAGGTTGAGGCTTAATGAATTCTCAAGAGCGCACAATTGTAAGCAGCTTGGTTGTCCTAATGATCCTGCTATGGCTCGGTTTTGTATGGCATAGAGACCCAGCATTCCCAGGCAGTTTTATTGGATTTGGCGTGGGTTTAAGCGCTTCGGTATTAATGCTTATCCCATTGGTATACATGACCATTAAGCGTAACAAATCACTTAAGAAAGTCGTGACGAAGCACATCGCTATGCCAACGCTCCTGCGTATACATATCTATGCAGGTGTGCTGGGGCCTATTCTAGCGCTGATCCATAGCGCCCATCGTTTTGATAGTGCTACCGGAGTTTCGCTTGTTATCTTTATGATGGTCGTTGTGATCAGTGGGTTTGTGGGTCGATATGTACTCGGTCTTATTTCATCGAATGTGAAAGAGAAAAAGCGCCAAGTAAATGAACTCCACGTTGCGCTTTCTAACGCAAAACAGGCGTTGAAAGACGCAGTCTGTGATGACAGATATTCGACGTTTGCCCAAACATCCGCACGACATATTCCTTACATCACGTTAAATGTGCCTACTTCAGCACAAAGTAAATTGTTCAAACAAGAAAGCCAGGTTCTTTCCATCATTGATACAATTTCCGATGTTGAGTACAGCATTCTCATTCATGACACCGCGAAGGTGTGGTTTGCTCGTTGGTTAAAATTTCACATCGTGATTTCAATGACACTTTATGTAGTCCTGTTTTTTCACATTTTCAGTGAAGTTTACTTTGGACTGCGCTGGTTATGATGAAATGGATAATAATCGTTCTTGGCTTAGTTGCTGCTGGCTTTGGCGTCAGTCATTTCATTCATATGCCTGAAGATAGCGCACAAATTCCATGGGAAAAAATGGTTGAACCCGGTTCACTCAATAAAGCACATGCCTTTCTCGCGGATGACTGTTTGAGTTGTCACACACCGGTGAAGGGCGTTGAGCGTGACAAATGTGTGGCGTGTCATGCAAATGATACGCATATCGTTGCGCGTCAACCCACTGCATTTCATACCGACATCAAAGAATGTGCAAGTTGCCATGTAGAGCACAAAGGTGAATCGGCCAACATTTCGCTCATGAGCCATATAGCGTTAGTCGACATTGGTTTCAATATGCTCCCCAACCCAAATGTCCCGTTTGACGAGGGCGCTGCCACCATGGCGTTTTTGGAGAACATACTAGCGAATAAACAAACTCCTGAGCCCTTGTTTGTGCACCCTGAGGTCAGTGATAAAGAAGCCTTATTAAATTGTACGCAATGTCACAGCAACGATGATCGCCATTTAGGTCTATTTGGAGAGGATTGCGTGCAGTGTCACAGCACAGACAAATGGTCATTGCCAAAGTTTATTCACCCGTCGAGTCAATCACGTGATTGCAATCAATGTCATGAAGCGCCGCCCAGTCACTATATGCAGCATTTTAAAATGATTTCCGCCAAAGTGGCAGGCGAGCCTAAAGCTAAAGTTGAGGAATGCTATGCCTGCCATCAATCTACGTCCTGGAACGATATTAAGCGTGCCGGGTGGTATAAACACCATTAAGGGGTACAAACTGTGATCACAAATTCCATTGCGCTCGCAACCTCGGTGCTGATCGCAATAGTATTGTGTCTGCCTCGCTTACGACAATCTTTCCAATGGCGAGCAACAGTCACACCGTTGGCTTCCATTATTGGTAGTGGCTTTTTGATCATTGCACCACTGCTGCATTCGGTAATGGGGAAATGGGCACTGCTTGGAATAGTGTTGTTGTCCATTCTGGCATATGCGCTGGGGTCGGTTATTCGCTTCAATATACGCCACGCAGAACCTGAGCTAGCTAGCAATCAACAAAGCAGTATTATGACGCTTGAAAAAGCAAGTCAATGGGCGCTTGGTGCGGCATATGCCATTTCCGTGGCGTTTTATATTAGTTTGTTTGCAGCGTTTGTTTTTGATCGTTTATCTATCTCTGATACGACGTACATCAAACTGTTTACCAGTGGGTTGCTTGTCATCATTATGGTGGTCGCTTGGCTTCGAGGTGCTAGGGGGCTAGAGACCATTGAGCTATTCGCCGTGACAATAAAGTTGGCTATTATAGTAGGTGTGCTCGCAGCGCTGGCAACCTACGACATACAAGTACAAAGTGCTTGGTTTCAACATGAAGCGATACAGGCATTGAGCCATTTTGAAACTGTTAGCATGCTCGCAGGGATGCTCATGGTAACGCAAGGGTTCGAGACAACCCGTTTTATGGGGAATAACTATACGCCAGAACAGCGCATTAAAGCGAGTCGTTATGCTCAGTGGATCGCTATTTTTCTCTATGTTGTTTTTATCGGTCTAACGTGTCCTATTTTCCTGGATTTTCCGATCACGGAATTAAACGAAACAACGATTAGCTACACCCTAGGGCAAGCAATATGGGTATTGCCGATTTTATTACTGGTTGCCGCCACGGCAAGTCAGTTAAGTGCAGCATTAGCCGATACTATCGGTGGCGGAGGCCTCTTAAAAGAGCTTTTCCATTTACCTATCTCCCCCCAATTTTACTACGTTTTAGTTATCGCCATCGCAGGTATATTAGTTTGGTCATCTAACGTATTTGAAATTATTAATCTCGCTTCAAAAGGGTTTGCACTTTATTACCTGATCCAAACAATAATCGTGATCAAACTCGTGATGCGTCAAAGCACAGGTCAACGCATTAGGTCAACAAAATTACTTGGTCTATCGGTGATCGTTCTCTGTTTATTCTTTGTGATTGGCTGGTCAATTCCAGCACCTCATAGCTAATAAGGAAAATACCGATGCTATCACTAGAAACTACACCAACAATTGACCAAATTAAAAATGCGGCTAAGCGCTACGCTATCATTGGTGTTGGAAATCTACTGCAGCGAGATGATGGCGTTGGTGTGCACGCGGTTCGTGCTCTGCAACCCCTGCTAAAGTCTTATTCAAATGTATCTTGCATTGACGCTGGGACACTGAGCTATGAACTTTTGGAGTGGGTCGCGAGTTCCGATCATACGATAGTCATCGACGCGGCCTACATGCGCTGTTCGCCTGGTACGGTGAGAGTGTTTGAGGACGAGGCAATTGCGGATCAGTTTAAGCAAGCGACGACCCATTCCGTTCACCAGATCACGTTACGCGATACATTGTTGACCAGCCAAACGTTATATTCAAAACCTTCTGCGGTGACGTTAATTGGCGTAGAGCCTGAGGCGATAGAGTGGGGAACCTCTTTGAGTCCAAAGGTAAATGCAGCGTTATCATCGATCATCGATATCGCATTTGCTTGCTTATCAAGCGACGACATTCAGGCCTATAAACCGGCAACCCAAAAGGAGGCACGATGACCGAAGAACTCATTTTTATGACATCCAATGCTGAAAAAACCGGCAACGTAATGCCGCTTTTGCATCAGATACGTCATGCGTTGTCTCAGTTAATTGAACGACAAGAACAAACCACGATTGATCTGCGACGATTGCCTTTAAGCGCTAGCGAAGAAGCGCAGTTAGAAGCTTTTCTTGGGCATGGAGAGGTTAAAGCTGATATTCAGGCGCTGGGTGATACGGTGCTAATCGAATCACGCTACGCAGGCGTTTGGCTTGAAATTCACTATAACGAAGATGTGGAGATCATGGGCAAATACGTTCATATCTGTACCTGTCCACCAATCATAAAATCTCAGCCAGAAGATATGGTGTTATCGCTCAGCAATATAGTGTCTGACATCCATTCGTTGTCTCATCAATCTTCTGATGAAACGGCTAAGGAGGATTGAAATGGCGCTACCAACATTAAACAAGCAGTTACAAGCGTCCGGTATCTCAAGACGCACATTTCTTAAGTTTTGCGCTACAACGGCGTCTTTACTGGCATTGCCGCAAAGCGCTGTTGCCGATTTGGCGACTGCCCTTGGCAATGCGAGAAGACCCTCTGTGATTTGGTTGCCCTTTCAAGAGTGCACAGGGTGTACCGAAGCAATATTGCGCTCTCACGCTCCCACATTGGAAAGCCTTATTTTCGATCATATTTCGTTGGATTATCAGCATACGATAATGGCTGCTGCGGGAGAGCAAGCTGAAGACGCTAGGCGTGCGGCGATGAACGCGCACAAAGGGCAATATTTGTTGTTGGTTGATGGTTCGGTTCCGGTGGGTAACCCAGGATACTCAACGATCAGTGGCATGAGTAATGTCGATATGCTGAGAGAATCGGCAAAAGATGCTGCGGGTATTATTGCCATTGGTACCTGCGCGTCTTTTGGCGGGATCCCTAAAGCAAACCCAAATCCGACGGGGGCAGTGGCAGTAAGCGACATTATTACAGACAAGCCAATCGTAAACATTTCAGGCTGTCCGCCACTGCCTATCGCGATTACAGCTGTGTTGGTTCATTACCTGACGTTTAAGCGTTTCCCTGATCTCGACGAATTACAACGCCCACTCGCTTTTTTTGGTGAAAGCATCCATGACAGATGTTATCGACGCCCATTTTTTGAACAACGTAAATTTGCAAAATCGTTTGATGATGAGGGGGCAAAAAATGGGTGGTGTTTGTTCGAACTTGGTTGTAAAGGGCCCGAAACCTTTAACGCATGTGCAACGGTTAAATGGAATCAAGGCACGAGTTTTCCTATCGAATCTGGCCATCCGTGTCTTGGTTGCTCTGAGCCCGATTTCTGGGATAAAAGCAGCTTTTACCAAGCCTTGGGTCCATGGGAGTGGTACAAATCCAAACCCGGCAAAGGTGCACAGAAGCATGCTGGGAAAAACTCATAAGATAATAGGCAAGGCTCATGGAAAATACAGCAAGTAACAACCGGTTAGTCGTCGATCCTATCACTCGAATTGAAGGGCATCTTCGAATAGAAGCTGAAATGGATGGGAATACCATCAAACAGGCGTTCTCATCAGGCACGTCTGTTCGGGGAATTGAACTGATTTTACAAGGCAGAGATCCGCGTGACGCTTGGGCTTTTGCGCAACGTATCTGTGGCGTCTGCACGCTGGTGCATGGTATGGCATCGGTGCGTGCTGTCGAAGATGCAATTAGAAAAGCTTGGCGGTCAAACGCAAAATTAGGGGTTGCCATTGGAAAGCCCTCCATGACATCTATGCCAAAAGGACCGATGCAACATGGTAAAAAAGGGCACCGACAGTCACGTACTTCAATAGGCGTACTGAGTGAAGCAGAAATGGCTATCCCTCAAAATGCACAACTGATAAGAAACATCATGATTGCAACCCAATATGTGCATGATCACGTGATGCATTTTTATCACTTGCATGCCCTAGATTGGGTTGACGTTGTTTCTGCACTAGATGCAGATCCAACGAGAACCGCTGCGCTCGCCGGTCAATTGAGTGATTATCCTCGTTCATCGCCGGGATATTTCAAAGATATGAAGCAAAAAGTCAAAACGCTGGTTGAGTCTGGGCAGCTAGGGATATTCAGTAACGCGTATTGGGGGCATCCTGGCTATAAACTGCCACCTGAAGTTAACTTGATGGCATTAGCACATTATTTAGATGCGCTAACGTGGCAGCGTGAAGTTGTAAAAGTTCACACCATATTTGGAGGGAAAAACCCTCATCCTAATTTTGTCGTTGGCGGCGTGCCTTCACCGATTAATCTCAATGCGTCAACGGGTATTAACACGAGTCGATTAGTGCAACTACAAGATGCTATCACGCAAATGAAGAGCTTTGTCGATCAGGTGTATTACCCCGATATTGTGGCGATTGCGGGTTATTACAAAGAGTGGGGGACACGAGGGGAAGGGCTGGGTAACTTTCTTACCTATGGAGACTTACCTATGACATCAATGGATGACCCTGATTCTTTCTTGTTTCCACGAGGTGCAATACTTGGTCGAGACTTGAGTAAAGTGCATGACCTTGATCTAGATGATCCCTCTGAAATTCAAGAATTCGTCTCTTCCTCCTGGTATCGATATAGTGGAGGGAACGCAAGTGGTTTACACCCTTTTAATGGACAAACAACACTCGAGTATACTGGTCCGAAACCGCCTTACAAGCACCTAAATGTAGGGGCTGAATATTCATGGTTGAAAAGTCCGCGTTGGAAAGGCCATGCGATGGAGGTGGGACCGCTGGCTCGCGTGCTAATGATGTATGCTAAAAAAGATGCCGCTGCGCAAGACATCGTTAATCGATCTCTTTCTATCTTGGATTTAGAGACCTCTGCACTTTTCTCCACACTCGGTAGGACGCTCGCCAGAGCAGTGGAAACAAAAATTGTGGTTAACCAGCTACAATCTTGGTATGACCAACTATTGGATAATATCGCAAAGGGCGATACCGATACGTTTAACCCTCTGTATTTTGACCCTACCAATTGGCCAATTAAAGGCCAGGGGGTAGGCGTGATGGAAGCGCCTCGTGGCGCGTTGGGGCATTGGTTGGTCATGCAAAATGGCAAAATTGAGAATTACCAATGTGTCGTGCCTACGACATGGAACGCTGGACCTCGAGATCCCAACTCACAGGCAGGTGCTTATGAAGCCGCTCTGCAAGATAAACATACGCTACATGATCCTGACCAACCTTTAGAGATTTTGCGAACACTTCATAGTTTTGACCCCTGCTTAGCATGTGCCGTGCACGTAATGGACGAAACAGGGGAAGAGCGTTTGCGTCTAAAAGTTCGTTAACCTTACTTGAGGAATATTATGAAAATCAAAAATAGTATTAGAAAGTCAGTTACTTCTTTAATTGCCTTTTTTTATCTGGTGGTAGGTTCACCCGTTAGTTATGCGCACCCGGGTCATCAAGGCGATCATTCACTACTTTTGGGATCGCTGGTGTCAACAATCGTGCTTGTCACCGTTGCGCTGTTTATTTATCGAGCTAGAGCAAGTAGGCCCTATCAACGGGTAAAACAGTAATGTGTCTCGCTATCCCCATGAAAGTCATTGCAATTAAAGGCTTTAACGCAACGTGTGAAGCGAAAGGTGTCTCTCGCGAGGTGAGTTTACATTTAGTGCAAGGGCTAGAGGTCAAAGTTGGCGACTATGTGATGGTACATGTTGGTTATGCTCTCCAAGTGATCACCTATGATGAAGCGCAGGTGACATGGGAGATGCTCGATCAGGTCATTGCTTACGATGCATGAAATTAGTCTTTGCTATAGCTTGCTTGACACAGTCGCTGTTCACCAGCGAGCAAACATGAATAAGTCTGTCAGTCTGGTTCACGTCAAAGTCGGCCCACTGTCAGGTGTTGAGCCTGACTTGCTGCACCATGCGTTCTTGGCGTGTAGAACTCACACCATTGGCGATCAGGCAACGCTTAGAATTGACACAAGCGCTATCAAGATACGCTGTAAATTGTGTGGCGAATTCAGCCGAGTTTCGGTGAATAGTATCCTATGTGCAAGTTGCGGTGCTTGGCAAACCGACCTCATTGAGGGCGATGAATTTATATTGCAACGAATAGAGTTTATCGCACCTGACAATTTTACAGAATCAAAGGAGAGAAAACATGTGCGGTAACTGTGGTTGCGAAACGCAAGTAAAATCAGAGAAAACTGACAAGCCATCAGCAAATATCGTTGAGGTTCACGCAAATTTAAAAAGCAACAATGACAGCCAAGCGATAGCAAACCGTGCTTTATTTGACGCACATAATGTACTAGTGATTAATTTGATGTCATCCCCAGGCAGTGGAAAAACCCGGCTACTCGAAGAAACGATACGTGCGCTTAAGTCGCAATACGCGATGGCGGTGATTGAAGGCGACCTCGAAACTGAAAATGACGCAAATAGAATTAGACGTCATGGTGTGCAGGCGGAGCAAATCGCCACGGGCCAAGGGTGTCACTTGGACGCCAGTATGGTGCAAAAGGTACTTGGAAGATTTAGCTTACAAAAACTAGACGTTTTGTTTATAGAGAATGTTGGCAATTTGATTTGTCCAGCGTGTTTTGATTTAGGACAGCACTTAAACATTATTTTGCTGTCCGTACCAGAAGGTGATGATAAGCCTGAAAAGTACCCAGTGATGTTTCGTGCCGCGGACGTCATGCTTATTTCTAAGACCGATTACTTGCAATTTCACGATGAATTCAATGTACCTCGCGCGATTGAATCATTTCGTAAAGTGGGCAACGATGCGCCCGTTCTCGAAGTGTCTTCATTGAAAAGTCAACATCTAGAGCGTTGGTTTTCTTATTTTACGCACGCCATTACAGCTCATCAGTCTCAGTCGTTACAAAATAGCGGAGTCTAAAGTCTTATGTACAGTGTTGAATCGTTGCTAAGAGACATTAAGAATACCTCGCTTTCAAAACCGTTTCGTATTCTTAATGTTTGCGGTGGCCATGAGCGTGCGATTACGCGCGCTGGATTTAGAACGTTGTTTCAGCACAATATTCATCTGATACCTGGGCCAGGGTGCCCCGTTTGTATTTGCCCCGAAGAGGATATTGCATACGCGATACACTTAGCCATTAACGAAAATGTCGTTATCGTTAGTTTTGGTGACATGCTCCGCGTCCCAGTCGAACACGAAATGGGTGGCTGTAGCTCATTGATAGACGCAAAAAATCAAGGGGCCGATATCCGTCCGATATCTTCTCCTCAAGAAGCGGTATCTATAGCATTGGAAGAACCTCGTAAGGTTATTGTGTTTTTTGCTGTTGGTTTTGAAACGACTATGGCACCGATTGCAGCAACACTGCTTAATGATTTACCCAATAACTTTAAAGTTTTATTGTCTGGACGACTTACTTGGCCAGCAGTTGCCCATGTGCTTGAGAGTCAACCGAATACTTTTGATGCACTGATTGCGCCAGGCCACGTTGCGACAATTATGGGTAGTGAAGAATGGCAGTTTGCAATCGACCATCATAATTTGCCTGTTAGTGTTGCTGGTTTTCATCCAGAAAGTTTGCTGTTGTCGCTCCAAACGCTGCTCGGTAATTGTTCAAATAAAGTCGTCACACTGAGTAACCGCTATCCCGAAGTGGTAAAGCAAAACGGCAATGCAGCAGCTAAAGCAATAATCAATAAAGCGTTCACTATCGTTGACGCACATTGGCGAGGAATTGGTGTTATTCCTGGTTCTGGATTTTCCTTTGCTTCGAGACTATCGCACCTAGACGCCACAAACGATTATGCGCCAGTCGATTTCCCTTCGCAATGTGCGCAAAACGTTCCTGAAACCACATCGCCCTGTGAAAAAGTGATCCTCGGAAAAATGGCACCTGATGCGTGCCCGTTTTTTGGTCAGGAATGCAAACCAGCATCCCCTAAAGGCGCATGTATGGTGTCTGATGAGGGGGCTTGCCGAATTTGGTATAGCTCTGGTGAGCGCTCGATAACAAATGTTATCAAAAAGGGGAATACGCTAAAGGTGGAGATGAAGTGATGACAACTGCCCGCACATATGTTGCCAATACGAATAAGAGTAAAACTATCGCCTATGAGTTGAACATTACTGGAGTCATCCAGGGGGTTGGGTTCAGACCGTTAGTTTACTGCTTAGCGTATGAAAAAAGTATTGTTGGTTGGGTACAAAACGACTGTGGATGTGTGCGAATACACGCTGAAGGCACTGAGCTAGACGTTGAACAATTTGTATTCGACTTACTGAACAATGGGTCGCTAGTTTCCATATCCTTGCTGGAAAAAAAGCAGGTTAAACTGAGTAATGTAGACTCGTTCACGATAAAAGAAAGCGGTCATGATATAGCGTGCGGGGCGATATCAATCCCCAAAGATGTCTATTTGTGTGGAGCGTGTAAAGCTGAGTTACTGTCAAATACTAACCGACGTGGCACCTATAGCTTTATCGCTTGCAGTAAATGTGGTCCACGATTTTCTATGCTGCGAGCAATGCCATACGACAGAAAGAACATGAGTATGTCAGCATTTCCAATGTGTGAGTTATGTCGTAAAGAATATCAATCGCCAACTGATAGGCGCTTTCATGCTCAACCAATAAGCTGTCGCGTATGCGGGCCTGAAGTATTTTGTTCAACTGTCGGCGGGCGCGTGGTCTCGCAAGGCGATGTTGATGTTGTAGCAACGGTTGTCGCATATTTGAATCAAGGCAAAATTGTCGCGTTAAAAAGTATAGGCGGTTATCACTTGCTCTGTGACGCACAAAGCACTGAAGCGGTAGACCTTTTACGCCAGCGTAAAAATAGACCAGATAAACCTTTCGCGGTCATGCTCCCAGAGCCTCGTGCAGACGAAACAAGTGAGGATTGGTTAGATAAATGCGTTGCTGTAGACAGTCATCAAAGAGCGCTCTTACTAAGCCCCGTGCGACCCATTTTACTTGCAAAAAAGCAATCGAATGTACCCATTGCAGATAACGTAGCGCCCATGCTTCGTGATTTGGGGGTGATGTTGCCGTGCAGCGGACTGCATTTACTCATTATGCAGCAATTCAATCGCCCCATGGTGGCTACGTCAGGAAATATTTACGGTGAACCGATGGTCACATCGACGTCATCGGCACAGCAACACCTTACGATGTTGGCAGACATCTTCGTGCACCATAATCGAGACATTTTTCACAAACTGGATGATTCTGTGCTGCGAACGCTTAAGTCAGGCACCATTCCAATTCGCCTGGGGCGGGGTATAAGTCCGATAGAATTATCATTGCCATATACTGTGCAGGAACCAATGCTTGCTGTTGGCGCGAATCAGAAAAATACAGTCGCAATAGCTTTGAACAATCGACTTATCGTAACACCGCATATTGGCGACCTCGATTCTCCGATAATGCAAGCGCACTTTGAAAAATGTATCAGTGACTTTCAAGCTCTCTATCATGTTCATCCACAGCGTATTCTTTGCGATAGCCATCCTGGCTATATCAGTTCCCGTTGGGCCAAAGGCAGTGAACTACCGACTACTAAAGTTTTACATCACCACGCTCATGCATCAGCGTGGGCATTAGCTGCTGAAATATCGACACCAAGCTTGGTTTTCGTGTGGGATGGGACGGGATTAGGCGAGAATGGCGAGATGTGGGGAGGGGAAGTTTTTTGTGGGACGCCGGGCAATTGGAAACGTGTTGCCTCATTAGCGCCTATGAAGTTGCAAGGCGGCAACAAGGTTCCAAATCAACCATGGCGAAGTGCAGCATCACTAGTGTGGGGTACTAATTTCACCGGCATTGATTTTAAACCATTTGATCCACAACAATTAAGCTACAACGCATGGCAAAACGAACTCAATTGTCATGTTAGTAGTTCAATGGGAAGACTGTTCGACGCGGCGGCATTTGCCTGCTGTGAACAGAGCGAAGTCTCTTATGAAGGGCAGGCGCCGATGATGTTGGAAAGCGTTGCGTCGACGCCCTCTAAGGTTATGCCGTTAACGTTGGTCCAGAAAAACGACGAATTTATTCAAATGGATTGGCGAACACTGGTACCGGAACTATTTGATTTCAAAGTGTCTCCTCAAACTCGTGCTGCAAATTTCCACGCTTCGTTAATTGAAACGGTATGGGAGGTAACCCTACATTGCCGTAAAAAGTTTAATTTTGACCACATTGGATTGGCAGGAGGCGTCTTCCAAAATCGCATTTTGTGTGACGGTATATCACAACGGTTTTTACAATCAGACATTCCTGTGGTTATTCCAAGTAGTTTGCCATTAAACGATGCCGCAATAAGTGTTGGGCAAATCCACGAATACTGTTCACGGAGGTCATAATGAAAAGCGCAGAGGGCAATAATCATTCATCATCAGAGCCGTTGGGCACGGAATCTATTCAATTAGCTCAGGGGAACGGCGGAACACTGACAAAAAGACTCATTGATCATGTTTTTAAAAATAAAGCGAACAAAGATCTAGATCTGCTTCATGATGCCGCCACAGTAACTTTTGATGGTCCTTATCTGAGTATAACAACGGATAGCTTCGTTGTATCCCCCCCAACATTTCCAGGCGGCAATGTAGGCGCGTTGAGTGTTTACGGTACCGTCAATGATTTAGCAGTCGTTGGGGCAACACCACGGTACATCAGTACTGCATTTATTATTGAAGAAGGCTTTTCCCTTTCAACATTGAAACAAATCGTTAATGGAATGCATCAAGCTGCCGAAGAAACGAAGGTCGCCATTGTAACAGGTGATACGAAAGTTGTCCCGAAAGGCAGTGGTGGCGGCGTTTTTATCAATACAACGGGTGTTGGAGACAGCCGAGATGCGCCGATTTGGGATACCAGTCTTATAAAGGCAGGCGATCATGTACTGGTTAGTGGTTCTGTAGGTGATCACGGTGCGTGTGTCCTGCTTGCTCGCGAGGACTATGGTTTGCAAGGTCAGCTAAAGTCTGATTGTGGAAGCGTTGTTCCTCTTATTGATCCAATCAAGCATTTGGAAGGTGTTCGTTTTGTGCGTGACCCAACTCGTGGAGGGTTGTCAGTATTACTCCATGACGTTGCTAATGAAACAGGCTTCGATATCGAGTTAATTGAAAATAATATTCCGGTGCGACCTGAAGTGGCAAGCGTGTGTGAAATATTAGGCTTTGATCCGTTTGTTTTAGCGTGTGAGGGACGCATTGTTGCTGTTGTTGCCCCTGACATAAGCGGTAAGGTGCTAGAACACTGGCGGAGCATTCGAAACGGGGAGCAGGCCGAACACATTGGTGTAATAGTAAAAAACACCGAATCAAAAGGGCGCGTGACCATTGTTACGCCAATGGGAGGAAGACGTTTCATGAATGAACTCGAAGATGAGCCGCTTCCAAGGATCTGCTGAAAGAATAGGTGTTGACCTGTGAGCAACACATAGGTTTACCCTAGTAACGTGAGAGTAGAACATAGGATTAAAGGCGTGCTTAACCGCATATCTATGTTGATAAAAGAGGAGCGTTAAAATGCGCGTTAAACAAATTGCAGATGCACTAGAGATTAGCGCGGACAGCGTACGGTATTACACGCGCATTGGGTTTTTGGTGCCAAGTAAATCGCACAATGGTTACAAGTATTACAGGCCCGCTGATGTGACACGACTACGGTTTATTTTAAGCGCGCGTTCATTAGGTTTCTCTATCAATGATATTAAGGAAATTCTGTTCACGTCATCACAAACCAACGCGCCATGCCCGACGGTTCGGCGCCTTATTGAACAAAGGTTGAAAGAAACTGAACAGCGGTATCAGGACATGCATGAGCTAAGACTGCGCATGCGAAAAGCAATCTCAGAATGGGAAAATACACCGGATCAGCATCCAACGGCCGATACGATTTGCCATTTGATTGAAGGTTTCACATCACTTAAATCATAACATTATTTAGAGAGGGAGTGGCTCATGAATTCAAAAACGGACGATGCGAAAATTCATTCGTGTTGTGGCGGTGACAAAAAAGTATCAACCGCTAGTAAGGCGGTCGAGAGTGAAACACATACTGAGCAAGTCTCTGCGTCTTCGGGTGAGCTACAACTCAATATCCAAGGTGCAAGTTGCGCCAGTTGTGTGACTAAAATTGAAGCGGCCTTAAAACAGGTCTCGGGTGTCACCAATGCTGAGATGAATTTTGCTGAACGCTCGGTGTTGGTGATGGGCAGTTCATCCTCCCACGCATTGATTAAGGCGGTAGAGCAAGCTGGGTATAACGCAACATTAGCGAATACGGATTCAGATGAGGCTGCCCTTGAAGAAAAGGAACAGGCGGACTGGGCATATTATAAAAAACTAATGCGAGACATGGTCATTGCATTATCTCTGGGTGTGCCACTGATGCTTTATGGCTTGGTGACGGGGGAAATGAGCGTCAACACGACCACTGAGCGGATCGTGTGGTTGATTGTAGGGATCATGACATTGGGTGTTATGGTGTTTTCTGGTCGGCATTTTTATGTAGGTGCTTGGAACTCCTTTAAAAATCACGCCGCGAACATGGATACTTTGATTGCATTGGGGACAGGAACAGCCTGGTTGTACTCTATGGTCGTTGTGTTTTTCCCCGGATATGTGCCTGAAATGGCGCGGCATGTCTATTTTGAAGCAACAGCCATGATAATTGGTCTCATTAATTTAGGCTTAGCGCTTGAGATAAAAGCACGCGGTAAAACGTCCGAGGCAATTAAACGACTGATTGGTTTACAAGCCAAAACAGCTCGCGTCATTCGTGATGGGCATGATATAGATATTCCGATTGAAGATGTTCTGCTAAATGATCTTATCCGGGTTCGCCCTGGGGAGCGCATCTCTGTTGATGGCTTAGTTGTCGAGGGCCAGACAAGTATTGATGAATCAATGCTAACGGGTGAACCCATGCCCATAGAAAAACGAAAAGACGATGAGGTCGTTGCCGGCACGATAAACAAATCAGGCACTATCGTCTTTCGAGCAGAGCGCGTGGGAAAAGATACCGCGCTTGCTCAAATTATTAACATGGTAAAACGCGCACAAAATTCTAAACCGCCTATTGGTCGATTAGCTGATATGATTTCCGCCTATTTTGTACCGGTCGTCATGATCATTGCCGTGATCAGTGCGCTGGCCTGGCTGAATTATGGCCCATCTCCTGAAGTAGCTTTTGCAATCGTTTCTGCGACCACAGTACTGATTATTGCCTGCCCTTGCGCCTTGGGTTTGGCCACACCGATGTCGGTGATGGTCGGTGTGGGAAAGGCGGCTGAAGCGGGGGTTCTTATCCGAAACGGCGAAGCGCTGCAATCTGCATCAAAAATAACCACTATGGTTCTAGATAAAACAGGCACTATTACTGAGGGGGCCCCTAAAGTAACAGATGTCGTTATAGTTTCAGATCATAGTCACAACGATGTGCTTTCTTTGGCGGCTAGCCTTGAGTCTGGTTCTGAGCATCCACTTGCCATGGCGATCGTTGAATCTGCAAAGGAGCAAGGTGTGCCGATCCATTCCGTTACTGATTTTCAGTCCATTGCGGGGAAGGGGGTTGAAGCCATGCTAAATTCTCAACGCCTGCTATTTGGAAATGAAAAATTGATGATAGACCAAGGGATCGAGCTTCATCATTACATCGACAAAGCGCAGAGGTTAGCAGCGGATGCAAAGACCCCTATGTATTTTGCTATTGATTCTACATTAGTTGCCGTAATTGCCGTCGCTGACCCAATAAAATCTGACTCAATAGATGCGATAAAGCGGCTACAGCATAACGGGATACGAGTTGTGATGTTAACCGGGGATAATCGACTGACCGCAAAAGCCGTCGCCCGAAAAGCGGGGATTGCAGATTACGTTGCCGAAGTGATGCCGGAAGATAAGGCAAACAAAATACTTGAGCTTCAACGTGAAGGCGAAATTGTGGGTATGACCGGTGATGGCATAAATGACGCACCGGCCCTTGCTCATGCCAACGTCGGCTTTGCGATTGGGACTGGGACTGATGTAGCGATAGAAAGTGCGGATATAACGTTGATGCGCGGCTCCCTACATGGGTTAGCGGATGCAATTGCCGTGAGCAAAGCAACACTGCGTAACATCAAGCAAAACCTCTTTGGCGCATTTATTTATAATGTCGCCGGAATACCATTTGCGGCAGGCGTCTTTTATCCATTCTTAGGGATACTGCTTAACCCAGTCATTGCTGGTGCAGCGATGGCATTCTCATCACTAACGGTGGTGACCAATGCTAACCGATTACGTCTATTTAAAGCGAAAGAGCACTAGGAGTACACAATGATGATATGGATTAATTTAGCAGGGCTTATCCTGATTGGGCTTATTGTTTGGTGGTTTTGGCTTTACAAAGCACAATCAACCCAGATAAAAGACGGCAGTATCAAAGTCCTTGTAAAAGACGGCGTGTATCAGCCTGCCAATATCACGGTGCCGGCGCATCAGTCCGTTCAGCTTATGTTCGTCAGAGAAGATGCAACGCCCTGTGCAGAAACGTTATTGATCCCGGAGTTGGATATTAATGAAACATTAGCGCTTAACAAGCGAGTGACGGTCACTATTCCTGCTTCCAGTGCCGGCGTTTACCCATTTCATTGTCAGATGCAAATGTATCGTGGCACGTTGGTGATCAAGTGATTAAACGCTTTTTATTAACGTAAAAGATACCAAAGCGAGGTGTATTATGAGTAAACAAAAAGTCCCCTTTTGGCGCACCCCCAGTGGTTGGTCTGCCATAGGCCTTATTACCGCCGCGAGCTACTTCTTGCTGGTTGAGCATGGTGAGCATGTGTTTCCGTATTTACCTTACTTGATCTTGTTGTTGTGCCTTGTCATGCACATTTTTATGCACGGCAGTCATGGCAAAGGACATGAAACACATGAGCACACCGAAAAAACATTTAAAGAACAAACCGAGGACAATGAGCAATATCGAAAAGGCTATATCGAAGGGTTAGAGCAGGCCCGTAAAGGAAAACATAAAACGGAGAATAATAATGCACGGTGATTCTGATTATGGGCTCTGGGCACTAGTCATTATAAACTCAGCCATTTTTATCTTTTTTGCGTTTAGTTTTATCAAGCCGAAGTCGAAAACAGATTGGCGAAGCCTAGGTGTATTTTCCGCTTTTATCGTGGCCTTATTTACCGAAATGTATGGTTTCCCCCTGACAATATATTTTTTGTCAGGGTGGTTAGCGGAAAGTTATCCAGGGGTAGACTTTTTAGCGCATGAAAATGGTCACTTGTGGCATACTTTGCTAGGGCTATCCGGCGATGCTCACTGGGATATTTTACACATCTTAAGTAATGTCATCATCATTTTAGGTTTCTTTTTACTATCCGCTTCTTGGAGTGTCCTACACCACGCGCAAAAATCGCATAGTTTAGCCACTACTGGATGGTACGCTCGCTGCCGGCATCCTCAATATGTTGCATTTATACTGATCATGTTTGGCTTTTTGTTGCAATGGCCAACACTGCCAACCTTACTTATGTTTCCAATTCTTATTGTCGTTTATGCTCGACTCGCCACGCGAGAAGAGCAGCAAGCTGAATCCGAGTTTGGTGATAGCTACAGACACTATAAACAAACGACGCCAGGTTGGTTTCCCCGTATGGGTATTTCAAACGTTTCAAGCACTAATTAAGGATTACAAAATGAACAAAGTACTACTGTCATTACTGTTTGTTGGAGGGGTGTTACCCGCGACATTTGCTGCTGCTCAAACGTCGATGAGTGCGGATGATATGCTTCGAAGTAATGAGCTTGTCATGGATGCACTAATGCAACGCATACAACGGATCAACGACGTCTCTGATAGGCAAACTCTCATCGTTGAGCATATGAAAATGATGGAAATTTATTTAACGAATATTGAGAAGAGACTCCAAAGTGAAACAGACCTGCAACACAAAGCACATCTGGAAGAAACGTACACAAATGGCCTTCAACGAAGTCTCGTTCTTATCGACAGCGGTTTAGCAGGGGGCGACTTTGTAGTCATGGGAAATTCGGTAGACGAACTTTTGTTTTATCTTGAACAAAGAATGTCAATTTTACAATCGTTAATGAAGCAGCAGCTCGGTGCCAATAGTGTTTTAAATAATTAAAGAAATGACGAACATAAACAAGTTAACAATCGATTTATAGGAGGAAAAGATGAGCGATCTAGATCACAGAGTCGGTGTATCAGAGGCGAATTTAGTCGTACGGCATTTAAAGTTGGTTGGTATTACCGAAGATAACATAGAAGCAATTGTTGCTGGCATTGATGGGACCTTTGGAATCGATGCAGTTTCATTTGAGGACGCCAAAAGTACCCTGCATATAGGCTACGATGCAACCCACTGCAATTTAGATGGCATTGAGACAATCATTCGTGACAACGGGGCAGACATTTCGGACGACTTTTGGACAAAAATGAAAGAAGGCTATTACCAATTCGTTGACGAAAACATTCGTGAAAATGCAAAACACAAACCCTGGAGTTGCCACCGTGTTCCTCCTGGGCAAACCCATAAAAAGTAATTGTTTCAATAGCAACGATCAGACTTACGTTACGCCTGATCGTACAGCCATAACAAACAAAAACAGGACAACACAGTGGTACATAGTAAAAACGAAGCGGACAGAATTAAGTTACTTAACTTGGGAATAATTGAAAGAAACCCAGCTGAGCATGAAATCCATCAAGCGGTACAAGAATTCACAGGTTCCGTTATGCCTAACGCAAAATATTCACTGGAAAAAGCATTAAAAGCGTTTTCTTCAAGCAAAGACGAATAGAAGCGTGGCAAGTTTTAGCCGCTGGAAGGGGCAATTTTTCTATTACCGGCACATGGGTAAATAAAGTGTTAGTGAGTACTTCAATAGGGGCTTTGGTAGCTGTTTTAATAATAGGATTGGCGAAGTTAAATAAATTCGATAAAGACCGAAGTTTTTATCCAACGCTCACTGTTGTGATCGCGAGTTACTATCCATTGTTTGGAGTGTTAGAAAGTCGATTTATATGGCATGAGTTGTGTGATTCATAGACATCATTTCACTTTTCTCAATTGCAGGTCGCGTTGATAATTTGATAGCTGAATGCGCTCGTCCTCAGTTATATAATCCTCGTGAACCTCTTCTCAAAGTGGGGCTTGTTCAAGTCTTTCACAGACAATATCCATTGGCGTTTTTCCCTTTAACGAACCATGTGCCCGTTGCCAGTTGTAGTAATGCTGCCATTCGGGCAATGTTTCGTTTTTTAGTTCGTCTAGATTCAAGTTTACTGTTGAATAAAACTCTTCTTTGTCGGTTCTTTGCTTTCAACCTTACCATTCAGGTGAGGAGAACCAGGCTTGTTAGGACGAAATTTGATGCCATAATCCATCAGCTTTCGCTGAACTTTCTCTGCGAAGAATTCTGTACCACGGTCGGTTTGTATTCGCTGTATTGGAAATGGCATTTCCTCGATTACCTTATCGATAAAAATAAGGGTGTTTGCTGCCGACCTCCGGTTAAACACATCCAGTACGCGATATCTAGAGCAGTCATCAATAGCAGTATATTGGTAAATTCCAGGAGCGATTTTGCATGTATCCATCTGCACTCGATCACCTGGAATGGGTCTTTGGTAACGGATGAAGTCTTTTTTCTTCCGTTGAAATACTATTGGTTTAACGTCATGTCTGGTCAGCACCTTATGTATGGAAGCAAGCGATGATTGAACACTATGCTCGCGAAGAAGTTCATTTTGGATTCTCCGCGCACCAAGCTTCCTGTCTTTTCTCAGGCTTAGAATCCATTCCTCTATCTGATGGTTTATTTTAGTATTTGGCGAGGTATGAGGGCGTTTAGAAACGTCCTGAAGACCGTCTAGACCATTTTCTTTATATCGTTTTAACCATTTACGAAGAGTGGGTCTGGATATACCACACCTGCGGCAAACCAGACCTGCATTTTTAGTTTCTTCGTAAAGCTCAATCCACTTGAGTCGCTGTCTAATTTCTTTGTTCTTAGAGTCGTATTATTTTGAAACGATCTCTATGAATCACACACATAAACGTCCTTGTTGTCTTAAATATTCTGACTACTGTTTTCGAAGACCGTAATTAAAGATTCATCCAAATAGGGACCGATCTCGCTAAAATCGTAAATGCTATTTATGTTCTTATTGCTAATGATCCTTTTGCATTTTAATTTAGTTAAAAATGAATCACTACTAGCAACGGTGAGAATATCTTGTTCAAGATCTCCAGCTAGTTTTTCAACCAATTTAGATTCTAACCTTCGCGAAATACTCTCAAAAGAAGGCAAATTTTCTTCGTTAGTGTTATCGACCCAATCTTTGGTCCTCGTTAGATGATTCTCTATTACCTCGAAAGTTTTTTCAATTTTTATGTTTTTCTGCAATCGGTAAGCAAGTATTGGGTCATGTTTTGAAAGCTCTAAAATAGCGCTGTCAAACTGAGAGGAGAAATCTACTCGCAGTTCTTCCTTCATATCAATGATTAACGAATTAAATGCTTTCTCAAGGGCAATTCGTAGCTCTGCTTCGAATGCTGATTTATCTTTAGGCGAGAATGCTTGGTCATTCAATTTCTCTAAATACAGCTTCAAGTAACCGTCAATCGCGCGATCTGTATTAATTACTGAATTGATAAATACATTGCGTAACTCAAGGAGTAAATAAATTATTGTTCGATTACTTTCTTTTTTTTCTCTCTGAATTTTCCATATATATGTTGCTAAGGCTACTAAAATAGTTGCACTAGCGGTAATAAAGGATCCCAAAATCTTAAGTTCTATCATGTAACTCTCGTGCGATAAACTCATCAACTAAAGATGCTAACAAATGCAAAATTAGTTTTTGTTTATGAAGTAGATTAATAAGTATCAGCAATTTTGTAATACTGTGAAGATAGCGTTTTGCGCAGACTCTCTAAATTCACGACCAATTCTTGGTGTGTATGAAGGGTGGGGGGCTGATATTACAGTTGTTTTAAAATCGTCTTTTTGCAGTCTACCTACTGAAAACTTGAACGTTACTTTACCTCTCACTTCGTGATGCTGTATGTCTGTTAAGTTTGAAGAGTGTAGTAGCCAATTCTTTGATGATGGGCTATTAGAGCTCTTGGGAACAAGAACAACTTTTGGCTTGAAGTACTCGATTATCTGATTGTTCAGCTCGTAAGAAAACTGAATAGCTCTCTCTAAAAGCGCTTTATCGTATTTAGCCAACTGAGAAGTGAAGCTTTTAAAATCCTTACTTCCCCACAGCACTATGTTAGCCATGAGCGTTTTGTGTTCACCAAACCGCTTGTTGAATATCTCTGAGTAGAATTGCCACTTGTTGTTTGGCTTGTTAATAGGATCCCACAATGGGACATTCGCACCTTCGCTATTTTTGTACGCTTCGCTGAAATTGTCGTTCATGGCTTGTTGCACAAAACCCTCGTAGTGGGAAGGGGAGGAAGGAGACAAAATAGCGTCGAGAGATTCAGGAACATTAGGATTTGAGCCTAACCAAATTACATCAACTGATTCGGCATTGAGCTTGCTTAATACTTTTGCTGTCTCGATTTCCCCGAAGATAGAGCCTCTAAACGGTATCGAATAAGAGCCTGTACCTCTCTTGAGCGCTTTATTTTCTTGATTTTCTACAAAGTCAGAAATACTATTGTTTATTACTTCAAATATATTCAACGTCATGTCCTTATGATTTGCTTGCGTATTCTTTACAAAGCGACTTTTTAACTTTTTCGTAAGCTTTTTATGAACTAAAGATACGGTAATGCTTGTCTAGCTTCCAAGTGCATTGACTCGGTATTAGATTAAATTTATCACATACCAAGGTTTGAAGCTCAACGCTCTGTACCACTTTTCTGTCTGCATATATTTTAAAGAACTTTGAGTTTCCACAGTAGATTACTCTACCCCTGCTGACTTCTTGATATTCAACAGCAATGAGCTCAGGAAAACACGGAAGGTATATTCTATGCTCTTCCCACTCTACTAAATGGCTAAAGTCACTGTCATAGAGTGAAAGGCTATCAGGCTCTGCACTATTCAAAGGCATTACTTTAGCAAGTACAGTCGACTTGTAGACCCAAAAAATACCAATATGAGGCAGCTTAGCTTTCATCTTGTATATCTCCAACATGTTGTCGTTACCCAACTGTCTTGGCAGAGGTTTACAACCCTTCAATTATGTAAGAAATAGTATAAAAACAGATCCCACACTCTTTTCACCTTTAATAAGGCTGGGTAATCAAGTTAATATTCTTTCATCAGGTGAGTCTTTCTATAGACGCCTCTTCTTAAAAAATATATGTTGTACTATCGATAATGCTCAGTGCAAAGGAATTGAACGATGAATGAAAGTTATCTGGATGATGTAAATGATTATGATGACCAAACAGGAGAAGACGAGCTAGATCCCGTCGAGATTCCCAAGGAAGTTAGGCATTTACGTACTCAATCATATGATAAAAGTGTACGGGACTTGGTCGCTATGATTGATGAGGGAGATATAGATCTTGATCCAGACTATCAGCGCAATTACCTCTGGGAAAACAAAAAAGCGTCGCTCCTAATAGAATCTATTCTTCTGAATATTCCTATCCCTGTGGTTTACGTGGCAGAAAATGAAGAATCTCAGTGGAACGTTATTGATGGTCTTCAACGACTTAATAGCTTATACAGATTTTTTAAGAATGAATTCAAACTTTCACGTCTTGAAGTTCTATCTGAACTTAATGGTCTGACTTACCACAACTTACCGCCCAAAGCCAAACGTATGTTGGGAAACGGTATGTTTCGAGTTGTGGTATTACTAGCCGAAACTCATCCAGAAATAAAATATGACGTCTTTATGCGTCTAAATACTGGTTCAGTTCGGTTGAATGAACAAGAGTTACGAAATTGTTTGTATAGGGGAAAATTTAACGATTTTTTAAAAGAGTGTAGGTTTAATGAAAAGTTCTTGGCGTGCTTGAAGCTCAAAGATACTCACAAGAGGTTTGTTGATGCTGAGTTAGTACTGCGATTTTTGGCAATCAGAGAAAATTATGACTTAAATACCTACACGCTCAACTACCCCGGTAGAATGAAGACATTTCTAAATATGTTCATGGCTAAGTATCAAAACATTGATACAGAGAAAATGGCGGAATTTGGTGCAGCTTTTAACGGCTGCATGGATAATATATACAGTGTTCTTGGCGACACAGCATTTAGAAGACCAGATAAATACGGAAATCATGAAACTCGGATTAATAGGTCATTAATTGACGTAATTATGCTGTGTTTTTCGCATTTAACAATGCAGGAATGTGAGGAAAACAAGGAGGTTTATCAACAGAATATAGTAGAACTATGTGAAGACGAGAATTTTCTCGATGCTATAACATATGGTACAGCCGACTCGAAGCGCATCATGACCCGTTTGGAACTTGGATTAAAAAAATTCGGAATTGTAGAAGATGCAAGAACTTCAGTCATTTGATGCTATTCAGGACTTTAATGAGTCACTAGATGAAGTTGAGACGCTTATTCGTCTAGCCATTGGCTACGAAAAACTAAACAAACACGATAAAAGGTCACTAATACTGAGGTCAGCATTACTCTTTTTGGGTACTCATTTAGAATGTTTCTTTGAAAGTATTGCGGAAGAGTACATATATCGCCTTGAGCAAATGTCACTCAAGAGAGAGCAGCTTCCCGAGAAACTCATTTTGTCATCAGTTCAACATCAGTTTACAGATGAATTAATAAAAAAAATAAAAAGCGGTAATCCCAAATGTAAACAAGACATAGTTATGATTGCAAAAACTATTGAATGTGATCAGCCGGTTACTGAAATTAACGTGGACACTAAGTTTAGCTACGGGCGGCACGGCAGTAGTATAGTTAAAAAATTATTTGCTAGGCTGGATATTAACGACGTCTTTAAATCCTGTGTAGTCACGACAGAAGTTGAATCTTTGCTATCTGATGAGCCAGAGATAGTCACGATTGATGTAGAAAAAAAATTTAATGCTCTTACGGGAGTGAGGAATGGACTTATCCACGAAAATAAGTCACCTAATGCTGCAACATTTAATTCGATTTTGAGTGATATCCCACACTATAGAAACTTTGCAAAAGGACTTGGTTGCTTGCTGAACGATAAGCTGAATGAAATCCGAAAGAATGCAAGTGTCGCAGCTTGATGCAGAAGTGTTACAAAGATCGTCTCTGGCGAATGTTGTCCCCAGTGTTCGCCATGATTTTGAGTCGTAAAAAGGTTAAGTATTTCTTACGTAGTGTAAATTACTATTTACGCTATTAACCATTTACTACTACGGTAGATTTTTCGCTGAAAACATATGTTGTGGTTGAAAGAGGGAAGTTAACTTATTGACCACCACCCAGATAGATAACGTTAATATAGATTAACGTTACTATTATCTAATAATAGATTTTTCAATATTTTTTATTTGAAGGCGTGTACGTATTTCCATTAGCGTATAAGAAGCAAAAAGTTCAAACGAAAATTTGTCTAATATAATCTAGTCGATTGATATCAAGTGTTACGTTACTCTAACAGTTTGCGTATCAGTCTGATTTAACTTTTTAAAGTAATGCTTACCAACTATTCAAATAGTTTAATTTTACTCGTAAATCTACACCTTCTTTAATACCTATCCTTAGATACAAAAAAAGCGAACAAGAGATTGCTTTTTACTTCTTTGTCCAAGAAGATTGAGGGTATGGCTAAGCAAGCGTTTCAGAACCAAAAGCACGGTTGGGGCTGACTTTATGATTCTGAAAATCTCTTGTTCGAAACTTAAATTCTCATTAACTTCGATTAATGAGAATGGCCATGACCTTTGTCAAATGAGGTTGCCTTTTCAACATTGAGGACTTTTCCTTTTTTGCTAATGCTAAAGAAAAGAGTTTCACCGTTCTCAGAGTTTGTCGCTTTAACTATATATTCTCTCTCTGTCGCTTCAACTAATTCGAAATCTCCCTGTGCGACCTTATTCCATGATGTGTCCAGCTTCCCTACAGACATTCCATTATTTTTAAAAGTAAGTGTTTTAGCCGTTGTCTGGGCAGCTTGGATGACCTCCATAACACTTACCTCGCCATGCGCTCCTCCATGTGCGAAAGCATTAGAAGAAGCTAAAAGCGCAGATGCAATTGTTAATACTTTTATGTGTTTCATTCTGTGATTCCTCATTTTTACTTTAAACCTTCAACGATGTATTCACCGCTGAAAATTAGTTGAACATCAATATCTTTGTCTGTGTTGTTTTTCCAATACCAGCCATGTGACCCGTTAAAAGGAACAACAAAACTCCCTTTCATACTTTCAACAGTAGCGACAGTGTATGACTTAAAATAGCCAGTATTATCACCATCTGGTTCACCATGAAGATCGACATATAGCTCGCCATTACTTGTTTGCCATTCATAAGTGACCTGCTGGCTCTCCATCATGCTGAGCTTATACTCGATACCTTTACCTGCTGGAACAGTAACGACCACTGTATCTTGGTCACCGTCTGTACTTGTCTTAGCAGAAGGAGATTCTCCGTCCTGATTAAATACTGTTAGACCGAGCTTCTTTCCGACACCAGTAGGGTCAATGTCATACTCAGCAGGTAAAATAAATAACACTAGAGACACTACTGCTACTGACAATGCAATTACAGTCGCTTTTATCAGTGCACGATTTGTTTGATTAGATTCCATAAATATATTTCTCATAAGATTTAGCTAACAAAATACCCTGTTAGTTGCATGCCAACTAACATAAAACCACCACTCATCAAGGCTGTGTTCGTTGCCGCAGAAAAACGGTCGAAACTCTCGAATTGACGCCAAAAATTAATTAACAGAAGAATAAAAATAAGAGCCATAAACTGACCAATTTCTACTCCAATATTAAAGGAGAGCAGATTTAGCGCTAGTCCATCTTCAGGTAAGTGAAACTCTTGGATCTTTGTTGCTAATCCGAAGCCATGAAACAAGCCAAAAATAAGTACAGCTTTCTTAGGGTCGGGTTGTTTACCAAAGAAGTGGGTGAATCCTCCGAGGTTATCAAACCCTTTATAAACCACTGATAAACCGATAATTGCATCAATCAGGTATGCATTAACTTGGATATTAGCTAGGACTCCAGTCATTAGAGTTAAACTGTGACCTATCGTGAACATACTTACGTAGAGCAAGACGTCTTTACTATTTCTCAGAAAAAACAGCACTCCCACTAGAAACAGCAAATGGTCATAACCCGTAACCATATGTTTAGCTCCGATATACAGAAAGGGAATTATCTGGATACCAGTGTTGTTTTCTAAGAAGTTACGTGTACTGTCGTCTACACCGTGTGCAAAGGCTTCAAACGAAGCCATTGCACACAGAGATAGAAGAAGGTACACCAAATGCGTTAGCTTTAATTTACCTAACATTTATTTACCCTTCGCTTTTCATTAATGAATTCCCAGAATTGTGCTCTTCAGACTTGTCGTTCGAATGTAAAATTCGAAATAGTGCGGGTAAGACGAAAAGCGTTAAGATTGTTGAAGAAATTACACCTCCTATTACAACGGTTGCCAATGGTCTTTGAACTTCAGAGCCGATTCCTGTGTTTAATGCCATTGGAATAAAACCTAGCGAAGCTACGAGAGCTGTAGTGATAACAGGTCTTAATCTCGTTACTGCTCCTTCAATAATTGCACTTTCGAGCAATTGGTTCCTCGAAATTAAATCTCGAATAAACGAAACAAGCACTAATCCGTTCAGAATTGCTATACCAGATAACGCTATAAAGCCGACTGCCGCAGATATTGAAAAAGGGATGCCTCGAAGGTACAGAGCAAAGATCCCCCCTGTAAGTGCTAATGGAACCCCTGAAAAAATAATGAGCGAGTCTTTTATCGAACCTAGTGCTAAGAATAAAAGTAAAACAATAAGAACAAGTGTGACTGGCACCACAATGCTTAAACGCTCAGACGCAGACTGTAGCTTTTGATAAGTACCACCATATTCAATCCAGTAACTGGCAGGTAATTTAACTTTAGATTTAATCGCTGCCTGTATATCTTGAACAAAGCTACCTAAATCTCGACCACGCACGTTGGCAGTAACAACGACTCTGCGCTTTCCGTTTTCGCGGTTGACTTGATTAGCTCCTAAAATAACTTCCATATCAGCAAGCTCTTTTAGAGGTATATGCTCACCATTTGGTAAGGAGATAGGCAAATTAGACAGCGAATTTACATCTTGGCGCTTTTCCTCAGGAAGACGCGCTACAATATCGAAACGTTTATCGCCTTCGTAAAATTTTCCTGCGACTTGCCCCCCCATAGACACAGCTACTTGTGTTTGAAAGTCTTCAAGGCTAAGCCCGTATAATGCGAGCTTTTCTCTGTGCGGTAGAAAAGTGAGTACTGGAAGACCTTTAGTTTGCTCTACCTGCACATCACGGATACCTTCAACATCCTGAATTGCCGTTTCGATTTCTTTCCCGAGTTCAGCCAAAGTATCAAAATCATCACCAAATACTTTTATTGCAAGCTCTGCTCTAACTCCAGCAAGCAACTCATTAAATCGCATCTGTATTGGTTGGAGAAATTCATACCTATTGCCTGGCACAGGTGTAACTAGTTCTTCTAATTCAGCAACTAGCTGTTCTTTAGTCTTATTAGGGTTAGGCCATTCGCTTCTAGGCTTAATAATTATAAAATTATCAGCAACGCTAGGAGGAACTGCATCTGTAGCTACATTCGCGGTACCTATTTTTGCAAATACGCGCTCTACTTCGGGTAACGCTTTTATTCTCTCTTCAAGTACTTTCTGCATCGCAATAGATTGCGATAGTGAAGTACCAGGAATTCTCAGCGCATGCATCGCGATGTCGCCCTCATCAAGGTTTGGCACAAACTCACTGCCGAGCCGCATCCCCATAAATGAAGCCAGCACAACTAATGAAAATGCAACTGTAATGACCAGCCATCTCGCCTTTAAAATAACCTTCAGAGCAGGCCTATAAAGTGATACTGAGGTATTGATAATGATGTTTTCTTTCTCAGTTACCTTGCCTTTGAAAGTTAGCGCAATAGCAGCAGGGATAAATGTAATTGAAAGTACCATCGCGCTAACAAGAGCTATTACTACCGTTATTGCCATTGGGTGAAACATCTTTCCCTCAACACCTGATAGCGCAAATATAGGTAAGTAGACTGCGGTGATTATGAAAACCCCGAATAAAGCAGGTCGAATGACCTCTCGTGTCGCATCGTAAACTAAGGATAAACGTTGTTTGGCGTTAAGCTCGCCTTTTTGAGTGGCATGAGAAAGTCTCCTCAAACAATTCTCAACGATAATGATAGCCCCGTCGACTAACAATCCAAAATCGAGTGCACCTAAGCTCATCAGATTCGCTGTTGTTCGTGTTTGAATCATTCCCGTTACAGTCATAAGCATGGCGAAAGGAATAACTAAAGCTGTCAAAAATGCGGCTCTTATGTTGCCTAATAGTAAGAACAGAACAACAATGACCAAAATAGCCCCTTCAGTAAGGTTCATTTTGACCGTATCTAATGTTGTATTGACTAGTTTTGTTCGATCGTAGACAGCGTTTACGACTATTCCTTCGGGAAGTGACGCGCTAATTTCCTTTATTCGTTCACCAACACCTCTCGCGACCTTTTGGCTGTTCTCGCCTATCAACATAAAGACTGTACTCAGCACGACCTCTCGACCATTCTGTGTTGCAGCCCCAGATCTTAGCTCCTTACCTTCTTTTACTTCCGCGACGTCTTTTACTCGAACAATCTTGCCAAGGTCTGTAGGCAAAGGAATCTCAGAAATTTGTTTAAGCGTTTCCACTTGTCCAGGCAGTCGAATTAACCATTGAGCACCATTTTTCTCAATAAAACCTGCACCTTTATTTGAATTATGCTTTCCTACTGCATTTATGACATCTTGCTGAGTTAAACCGAATAACAATAATTTATCGGGGTTCAGTGCAATAAGAATCTCGCGCTCAAATCCTCCAATTGGGTTGACTTCAACAACGCCTTCTACTTGCATCAATTGTGGGCGAATTACCCAATCATGAACTGTTCTTAAGTCTGTCGGGGAAATTGGACGACCATCTTCATTGGTTGCCCCTTCCTTAGCGTCAACCGTGAACATGAATATTTCACCAAGTCCCGTAGAAATTGGCCCCAACTCAGGCTCCAGTCCTGAGGGAAGTTCAGATTTTGCAGCGTTAATACGTTCATTGACTAATTGCCTAGCAAAATAGATATCAGTGTCATCATTAAAGATCGCAACTACTTGTGATAATCCATAGCGAGATACAGAACGCGTATAAGACAGGTTTGGAACTCCTGACAATGCGGTTTCAAGAGGAAACGTGATACGTTGCTCTACCTCCAGTGGGGTATACCCAAGTGCCTCTGTATTTATTACAACCTGCACATTGGTAATGTCTGGTACAGCATCAATTGGCAGCTTTTGGAAGTTCCAAAGGCCAAGCATCGCTACCGCGAAAACAAAAACGAGAATTAGCTTACTTCTCTCGATTGAAAATTTTAAAATAGCATCTAACATTCAAGGAGTTCCTTAGTGGTCGTGAGACGCGCCCGACTTCTCAATATCAGCCTTTATTATGTAGCTGTTGAGAGTGACATATTCTGTTCCAGAGGGAATGCCGTTTAGTACTTCAACCCATCCCTCTGCTTTTCGGCCGAGCTCAAGCATCCGAACTTCGTATTGATCACCAAACTTTCCATAGACCACCGTGAAATCTCTAAAAGCCTGAAGGGATTCCTCTTTCACAGCTCTTTCAACGGTGAATGAGTCAAAGAGAATTTGGGCAGTTATAAACTGTCCTGGTGAGTAAAAGCCGTCATTATTATTTACAATGGCGCGATAGACTTTTGCTTGCGAGCCGTTAACGGCATAAAGGCTGTCAAAAATTTTAGTGCTTATCGTCTTATCGTGACCCGGAACTTGTATATCGACGGGAGCATCTAACAATTTCTTGTTTTGGTCTTCTGGATATACGTTCAGCTCTGCTATTAATTGCGAGGTATCAGTAATAGCGACTAGTTTCTTGTCTCCCGATTGTTCGCCTACACCAATATCCTGAAATGTAATTAGGCCATCAATCGGCGATTTAACTTGATAACTTTGCAAGCTTTCGCTTGATTGGATAGTGAAAAGAGTCTGCCCTTTCTTTACTGCTTGACCTAAAATGACATCAACAGAAGTTATTTCGCCTGGATAACGCGCAGATATATTCCTCACTGCATTGGGGGGTAAAACTAACTGGCCATATACTTTCAACCGCGCGTTAAGTTTTTTACTCGATACGAAATCGGTTTTAATGTCCATAGCCTTTGCTAGTGAATCATCTATTTTTGTCCTTCCTTCATAGTTATCGTAAGACCATTCGTATGTTTTGCCTTGGTAATTGGCAGTAAGTGAAACTAAAAAAGAGTGAGGTTCATAGATAACCATGTCACCGCGCAGATAATTGCCCTCAACATAAAAATCTATGTCATCGATGCCATCTCCCAAACGCGTGAGTTTTACGTTCACTTCAATGTCTTCAGCTGATATTCGCTGTCCTGCATAACTAGCGTATACACGAAATTCGGGAGGGGTGTCGGTTTCATAAATCGCCAGCTCGATAGCAAGGTCACCCTGTCTCAATACTCGACCATTATTAGGGCCTTTCTCTACTTCTTCTTGAGTAATTTCTTTAGCTGACTCAGCAACAGCTAGGTTACTGATTGCGGATAAGCTAATGCCAATATGGGCAAATGCTATTAAGGTAAATAATTTGCGAAGTTTCATAGTGCTCTCTCATTCTTGGATACCGAAGTACCCGTTAATCTCTCTAATTCAATGTTAAATAGTTGAATGTTGGTATAGGCATCGATTAGGCTCTTCTGCGCATTTAACAGTTCTTTCTGGACCGCAAAGAGGTCCGTATATGAGTAACTTCCGATGTTGTATGCTCGACTAGCTTGCTCATTTGCTTGCTCTAACATCGGAATGGAACTGTTTGATAATTTTTGGATTACATGGAGGCTGTGCTTTAATTTGTGAGTCAACAACAGAGCATCAGTGGAAATACTTTGAAGTAAGGCATCAGATTCAGCAGCACTTTGGCTCTGCTTTGCACGCAAAGACGTGATTAATCCTTTATTACGACCTTCGCCTCCAATAGGTATTGATATCCCAGCTACAAATGCAAAGTCGTCAATTACTTCGTTTCGTCTAATGCCTGTCGACACTTCCCAAGCGGGCGACTCCTCTACTACTGCCAAATCAATTTCAGATTCAATTTCTTGTTGCTGTAATATGTAGCGTTGGATTTTCGGGTTTTCCTTCAATCTTTTCAAAACTTCATCTAACTCAGAAATTGAAGGAATATTTGTAAGTGTTCCAGTTACTGAAAAGTTTGTAGTGCCCTTCCACTGCGCCGCTAATGCAGATTTTGTTGCTGCAATCTCATGAACAAGATCTTCTACTTCTAGCTCGTACAAAGATAGCGAAGCGCGAGCGCGGAGTTCATCGATAGCGTTAGCTTTTGCTGCTTTTACACGACCTTCTACATTGTCCAAGAGATCTTTCGCTTGGTCTTCTGCAATCTTCGCTAACTTTAAGTTCTCTTTTTGAGCCAATAAGGTTATATACAATCGTGCTGTATTTGCTGCGATATCAACGGCTCTAACCTCTTGATCAATTGTAGTTGCGTCAGCTTTCGATGAAGCCAGATTGACCCTAGACTCGATAATGTCATTTTCAAGTAACCATGAAATGCTCAATGTTGCTTGCAATCCAGATACCCCTGAGTTGTTACCAGAGCCCAAGAAATCCTCGAGTTGCGCATTAACTACTTTAGGCGTGCCAACCTCAGCTTGAGTAATAAGAGCTTTTGCAGCCTCTGATTTATGTGTGAATACATGTAATTCAGGATGTTGTTGCAGGGATAGACTAATTGCATCATTCAATGTGAGTATTTCTTGTGCATTAACACCAACAGACATCCCACTGATGGACATGCTTATAAGCATACCACTCACAAAATACCGATTGATGATCGGTTTTTTGCTTAATTTTTTTCCAAAAAACATAAATAAAATCCTTATGAAAGCTTTTTAAAAGCCTTCGACTAAGTTTGAAAATAAAAACCGTTCACCGATCGGTTTTTAGAATAAATTTTAATGGCTAAACACCGTTTCAATAAGATGATGAACACCGTCTAAAGAAGTCATACATAGAAAAAATAATGCAATGGCAAAAGAGAACGCTACAGTCTTATTGATAGGTGACAACTGCAACCTACCCAAGAGGAAATAGATGCGTTGCTCAAGGACATCTGCTCCGAAATTTACAACTAACGCGCTTGATTTAAGTATGTCCTCTTGCGCATTCAGCTTTGCAACTTTAATTAAAGTGCTTGCAACGAATATCCGGTCAATTCCTTCTTCTAATACAGCATTGTCTGCATCTTGTTCCATAGCCAACACCATCTGTAGAGTTAGTAATCTTGCTACTGGTGCAAAATAAAATGAGACCAAAATACTAAAAAGCCACTTTTTCAGGGGATCATTATTTACAACATGCGCTCTTTCGTGCTTTAAAATGACATCAAGTTCTTCGGGAGTAACCTCATTCAAAAGCCCTGTAGTTATGAAGCATTTCTTGCTCCGTATTCCAGAGGTAAACGCTGCAAATTTAGGTATCTCAACTTCATATACCCCCCGGCTTAAGTTTTTTGAGAGGCAAGTTAGCAAGCTCACCTCCTGTCTATGAAGCCATAGCTGTCTCGTCTTTGAAGTCAATACAAACATCATGTAAGAGAGCAGGAGTATTATTGTAACTGCATGCCAACTAAACCAGTTGAAATCTGATATATGATGCCAATGAGCATATTGTTTAGTTTCAAATATGCTTGAGTAGACATATATATCAAGTAAGTAAAGACAGACTAAAATGCTCATTATCCATGGCATTGAAACACAAAACCAAAGCAGAGCTTTCCTTGGTTTTAACTGAACAGATGTTAACTTTTGTCCTAGTAAAGATACGCCAATAGACACAACCAAATTAGTTATTGCGAATGCAATAGTAAAAATTGCTAGCAGGTTGAAGAATATTGTCATTATTTTACTTAATCCTTGTTCACTGACTTGAGCTTTTTTTGCTCTTCTATAAGTTGCTCTAGTTTAGTTAGTTGGTCGACACTAAATTCACTTGAGATGGAAGAAAAAGCTGCGATAAGGCTGCTATCGTCGCCAGCAATAAAGTCACTAGCAACTGACTTTATAAGCTGTCCGATCAACTCGTATCTCTCGACTTTTGTGTTATAGATATATGCATGCCCCTCTTTTTTTCTGGCTAGAAGTCCCTTTTTGAAAAGGCGATCAAGTGTACTCTGGTAGGTATTTAAGCTTCCTCCCCTCACATTTATGAAATGCGAATAAAGTTGCTTTACATCAACATCTTTGTGCTTCCATAAATAATGTAGAACTAGCTTTTCAAGTTCACCAAGATTCATATTCGCCGCACCCTTTTAAAAAACCGATTAACGATAGGTATTATACATAGAGAGTACCGACCGGCAATCGGTTTTTATCTCAGTTTTTTTTCACTTCATCGTTAGGCGGAACTTATTAATAATATTATCTCACTATATTTTGCACTAAATACACCCACGCTTTCTCAACTCCTCAGCCCATTCTTTAAAGCGTTTTTCGTCGCGCTCTGCGGTCTTTGCACGTCTGTTCAATGTTTTCTTAGACAATGCTTTGGGCTCTTCTTTGTCAAATGTTACTCCAGACAAAGCATCGGCAAACATTTCCGGCTTTACGTGACTATAGTGCTGCTCGATCATTGCTGTACTGGTTCCACATTGGCGCGCAATTACGTCCATGCTGGTTCCGTTGAGAAGCTGCCACGTAATGTAGGTATGTCGAAGAGAGTATAGCGTTCGCGGTCCTCTGGGTGACTCTTTTAATCCCGAACTTTGGAGAGCTTTCTCAAATGCCTTACCTAATTGCTTTGTGGGTTCACCATTTGCTAGCAAAAATAGTTTTTGGTTAGGTGTACGCAGTGGAAAACGTTCTCTGAGTCTAGTTAAAGCACCAATCACATCACGTTTACAAACTACTTTACGAGGGCCTGTATATTTTGTTGTTTTACCTTTGGTGATGTGAATGAAGAATTGAGCTTTAGACCCTTGCGTTTTTATTTCGATGTCCTTCCACGTTAAGGCGTCCATTTCCGTTCCGTGCCTAATACCAGTATTTATTGTTATTTCACAATAATCATAAAGTAACTCACAGATCTGACGAGTTTTTTCACTATGGGCATTAAATTCTCTTTCTAGTATTGCGTCCAATACAGCTTCGTATTCCTCTTCCGAAAATGCAGAGCGGCGTTTGCCTGCTTCACCTTTAGATGAAAGAACAGGTACTTGAGCGGCGATCATCCATTTTTGCTCAATAGCTTCTTTAAAAACGAGCTGAAGAGCAGCATTGTGAGTTAATAATGTAGAGGAGGCTGGAGACTTCTTCATCCGCCCTTTACGCCACTCATCAAATTTAGATATTTCTTCTTGGTCAATTGAAGTAATAAATGTCCGTGAAAAGTAAGGTATGTGGTAGTTTTCTAAAGCTCGAATATAGTCTTTATAGGTGCGTTTACCGCCCCCGTGTTCTAGTTGCTCTTCAAGCTTTTCGATGACGCGGTCAGCTACGTCTTTGAATCGCTTACTTTGGACTAGTGTGTTATTTTCGTGTCTAATTTGGTGGTCTAAGAAGATTCGATGTGCCATGGCGATAGCTTCGTCTTTATCTTTCTTCTTAGTTGATTTACAGAGCCATTTTTTGTGGTTGGTTAGTATAAATCGCGCGTACCAGCGTTCACTGTTATCTTGTTTAAAGATATACAGCTCATCGTTTATGTCGTGTCTTTCAGTCTGTTTTGCCATAGCGCCAGTAAAACAGAAAAGAGTTCTTTTTGCAAAGAATTTGCAAAGAAATTAAAAGTAACTTATTTTCAAAGACTTAAATTAGTGATTTGCATTGAAAATCCGCGTGTCCCTGGTTCGATCCCGGGTCGAGGCACCATCATTCAAGCCCTTGCAGAGATGTGAGGGCTTTTTTGTTCTTGATGTTTTATCGGTAGTAAATACATCGGATTCAAAATCCGTTGCTAGCGAGGGTGTGACGATTCAAGTCCGGCCTCTGATACCATCCATTAAATTCTTTGCAAGGTTGGG
>NZ_JAFLMX010000208.1:0-6575 GCF_017849675.1 Alteromonas sp. AO-Serp | reverse complement strand
TGGCTGGGTGATGTGTATAAGAGACTGTAGTATACCTCAACTGCGCCCATACTAAATGGATTGTTTCTTTAACTTCAACTTTTCGTAAAGGGGTACGTATGCTTGACTCAATGTGGGATGGGAGTGCTCGTCGCAAACCCTCTCCACTTTAGCTCCGCCATACAGCTAAGTACTAGTCGTGCACGTACTCCACTACTTCAAGGCCGTAACCTGAAAGTGCGTGATATTTAATTGGTTTACTAAGAAGACGCATTTTGTGTACGCCCATTGATGCTAGAATTTGACTGCCTACACCAATAGTGCGTGACGATCCCTGCCAGTCAGCGCCAGTCGGGCGCTCGCCTCGGTCTTCTGCGGCAAAGCGGCGTACCTGACTTTCAATATGCTCTTCTTTACCTAATAGCACCAATATGCCACCGTCTTCTGAAATTTTGCGCATGCCATCTGCAAGCGTCATCGAGCGATGAATACCGCGGGTAGACCCAAGAAGATCACTAAACGTATTGTGAAGGTGTACACGTACAAGTGTCGGCTCATCTTCTTTAATTTCGCCTTTTTTAAGTGCGAAATGAAGTTGGTTGTCGATGCTGTCTTTAAACGTGTGAAGCTCGAAATCACCATACTCGGTTGGCATATTGCATTGAGCGACCTTTTGAATGGTGGTTTCGTTGAGATTGCGATATTCAATTAAATCAGCAATGGTGCCGATTTTAAGATTATGTTTTTCAGCAAACTTTTCTAGTTCTGGACGACGGGCCATCGTGCCGTCTTCATTGAGGATTTCTACAATAACCCCAGCAGGCTCTAACCCTGCCAAACGCGGTAAATCTACACCGGCTTCTGTGTGACCTGCGCGGTTTAACACGCCACCGTCTTTAGCAATTAGCGGAAAAATATGACCCGGCTGTACAATGTCTGTCGCTTTCGCATCTTTCGCTACAGCAGCTTTAATGGTTGTTGCGCGATCTGCCGCCGAAATGCCTGTGGTCACGCCGGTTGCCGCTTCAATAGACACAGTGAAGTTGGTAGAAAATTGTGCTTCATTTTTATCCACCATAAGCGGAAGATTCAGGGCGCGACAGCGCTCTTGCGTCATTGGTAAACACACTAAACCACGAGCGTGGGTTACCATAAAGTTAATGGCTTCAGGCGTCACATGCTCTGCCGCCATTATCAAATCGCCTTCATTTTCCCTGTCTTCGTCATCCATCAAGATAACCATTTTACCTTGGCGAATGTCTTCAATTATTTCTTGTGTAGTGTTAAATGCCATGTTGTGTGCTTCTTGTAGGGTTATTTTCTTAAAAATCCGTTCTCGGCAAGAAATGCCATGTCAATGCCTTTGCTTTTTGGTTCGGCGGCTTTGTCGCCCAACATCAGTCGCTCTAAATAGCGCGCAATAATATCAACCTCTAAGTTCACCGCTGTGCCCACCTTATAGCTCCCCATAATGGTTTCTTGCAATGTATGAGGAATGATCCAAAGCATAAATTCTGCGCCATTAACTTCGTTAACAGTTAAGCTGATACCATCAACGGTGATACTACCTTTATGCGCAATATATTTAGCCAAGGCTTCTGGCGCTTTTACCCAGAACTCTATGTAGTCTGAGTGCTTAATGATTTGTGTAACCTCGCCTACACCATCAACGTGACCGGAAACGATATGTCCGCCTAAACGGTCGCTTGGACGCATCGCTTTCTCAAGATTCACCGTAGAGCCTGCGCTGTAATGTGCAAAGCCTGTTAATTTGATGGTCTCTGCCGACACATCTGCACAATAATAATCGGGGCCCATATCAGTAACTGTTAAGCAAACACCATTGGTCGCAATACTGTCGCCGAGTGCGACATCAGACATATCAAGCGTAGGCGATGAAACGGTAAGTCGAATATCGTTGCCACGGTTATCAAGCTTCTTGATTGTACCTAGCGCTTGAATAATTCCTGTAAACATAAAGTTCCTCTTTAATCGCGTTAACCACGGGTGTTGCTAACATCAGGACGGAAGATAAGCTTAATATCGTTACCCACTTGACGATTTTCAATAAGCGAAAGCGAAATACATTCATTTAGCGACGTGAGCGCGGGTAAATTAACCATACTGACTCCCTTATCACCTAAAAGCTTAGGCGCTTGGTAGCAAATAAGTTCATCCACCAGCCCTTCTTGCAATAATGCACCGGCAAGGCCAGGGCCTGCTTCCACCCAGACTTCATTGTATTGCTTATCGCCTAGTGCTGACATAAGTGAATGTAAATTGAGTTTACCGTCTTTTTCATCTACCGAAAGATAGTGCTGTGTTGCCGTATCTGGGTGGGCTTGCGATGTAGCAGTTAAGGTTAGGTTGCCGTCATTAAACAATGCGTAGCCTCGACTAAGCGCGCTTTTGCCATCGATAACAACACGGGCAGGTTGACGAATGTGTTCCAGAGGATAATTAGTGAACTGTGCTTCTTGTTCTCTAACCAACAAACTAGGGTTATCGGCTTTCACCGTACCTGAGCCTGTGAGCACCACGCAACTTTGTGCACGATACTGTTGCACATCCCGCCTTGCTTCTGCACCAGTAATCCACTGACTCACCCCATTTTGAAGGGCTATTTTTCCATCTAGGCTAATGCCTAATTTCACGCGAACAAAGGGCTTACCAGTAAGCATGCGTTTAATAAACCCGGGGTTTAGCGCTGCGGCCTCAGCAGCCATCACTTCGCTTACCACTTCGATGCCTGCTTCCTGCAGAATGCTAATACCGTTACCGCATACGTTTGGATTCGGGTCGGTCATAGCAATAACAACACGCGCTACCTTTGCTTCTACCAAGGCAACAGCGCAAGGCGGTGTGCGACCAAAATGACTACAAGGTTCAAGTGTAACGTATGCCGTCGCGCCCTTTGCGCCCTGCGGACGTGCGTTAGATGCTTGTCTTAATGCATGCACTTCGGCATGGGGTGTACCAGCTTGAATGTGATATCCCTGACCAAGCAAATGATTGTTTTCGTCAACAATTACACAGCCTACGCGAGGGTTAGGAGAAGTGGTAAAACGCCCTTGTTGGGCAAGCTGAATGGCTTTTGCCATCCAAAAATAATCGTTTTTAACCGTATCGTGGTTCACTTGGATTCCTGTTGTAGCCCTAAGTGCCTGATGTTTGAGAGGTCGCCGACTTAATCTCCTAATCGCGCAATCTCTTCTCCGAATTCACGAATATCTTCGAAAGAGCGATAAACGGAGGCGAACCGGACATAAGCAACTTTATCGAGTTCTTTGAGGGCTTTCATAATTAGGTTGCCGAGCAGTTCACTGCTCACTTCACGTTCACCGGTTGCGCGCAACTGTGACTTAAGTGAGAGGATACATTGTTCAACTTTTTCTGTGCTCACAGGGCGCTTTTCGAGTGCGCGTTGCAAGCCTGCACGAAGTTTATCTTCGTTAAACGGTTCACGAGAACCATCGCGTTTAATAACGCGAGGCATCACGAGCTCAGCACTTTCAAAGGTCGTGAAGCGCTCGTGACACACCATACATTCACGGCGTCTACGCACCTGTTGCCCTTCTGCAACCAAACGAGAATCAATGACTTTTGTTTCTTGTTCTGAACAAAACGGGCAAAACATGAATAATCCTTAAATATTGCGTACTTAGGTATCTAAATTAAACCTAGACTAGTTAGTCCAGCATTAGTACCAAAGTACGCAATAAAACACAAACCTATTTATTTATAAACAGGGAATTGTGCGCAAAGTGCAACCACTTCGTCTTGAACACGTTTGATAACAGACTCATCGCCCATGTTATCTAGAATGTCGCAAATCCATGTTGCAACTTGCTTAGCTTGTTCTTCTTTGAAACCACGGCGAGTAATCGCTGGGCTACCAATACGAAGACCGCTGGTTACAAACGGTGAACGCGGGTCATTTGGCACTGAGTTTTTGTTTACCGTAATATTTGCGGCACCAAGTGCTGCGTCAGCATCTTTACCGGTAATGTCCTTGTCGATTAGGTCAAGAAGGAACAAGTGGTTGTCAGTACCGCCAGAAACGATGTTATAACCGCGCTCTTGCATTACAGAAACCATAGCTTTCGCATTTGCAACAACCTGCTGCTGATACACTTTAAATTCTGGCTGTAGTGCTTCTTTGAATGCAACCGCTTTAGCTGCGATCACGTGGCAAAGAGGGCCACCTTGGTTGCCTGGGAATACCGAGCTGTTAAGCTTTTTGTAAATCGCTTCATCGCCACATGAAGATAGGATAAGACCACTACGTGGACCCGCTAGCGTTTTATGAGTAGTCGTTGTTACCACGTGAGCGTGAGGAAGCGGGTTTGGATAAACGCCCGCTGCTACAAGACCTGCTACGTGCGCCATATCTACGAGCAAGTAAGCGCCAACGCTATCAGCGATTTCACGGAATTTTGCCCAATCAACAATGCCAGAATACGCAGAGAAACCACCGATAATCATTTTCGGCTTGTGCTCTTTAGCAAGTGCCTCAACCTGAGCGTAATCGATTTCACCGGTTTCTTTGTTCAGACCATACTGAACAGCATTGTAGGTTTTACCAGAGAAGTTTACGTGTGAACCGTGAGTAAGGTGACCACCTTCAGAAAGGCTCATTCCCAATACCGTATCGCCTGCGTCAAGTAGTGCCATGAATACGGCAGAGTTAGCTTGTGAACCAGCGTGCGGTTGAACGTTCGCGTAGTCTGCACCGAATAGTGCTTTTGCACGATCGATAGCAAGTTGTTCAACAACGTCTACGTGCTCACAACCACCGTAGTAACGCTTGCCTGGGTAGCCTTCCGCGTACTTGTTAGTAAGCTGCGAACCCTGTGCTTCCATTACACGTGGGCTACAGTAGTTCTCAGAGGCAATTAGCTCTATGTGATGTTCTTGACGCTCAACCTCTTTAGACATTGCATCGGCTAATTCAGGATCGAAGTCGGCTATATTCATTTCGCGAGAAAACATGGGGGCTCCTTAACTGCGGTTTTTATATGGCGTTACGCACTGATTGCTCAAATTCGAGCCATATTCTAGTCATTTTCGGGGGCTTGTATACCGCTTTGTGACCAAATTAATATAAATGGCGCAGGTTTAACGAAATACCTGCGCCAGCGCGAGATCAGACCTGTTTTTCCAGGGCTTTAACACGGTCAAATAAACTACCAATTTTGGCAAGGCGAACCGTATTTTTGCGCCAGTCACGGTTGGTTTGTGCTGGCTGGCCAGAAGAATAAACACCCGGTTCAGTGATATCTTGTACAATCATGGTATAGCCAGTCACCTGAACATTATCGCAAATGCTAATGTGACCATTAATGCCCACTCCACCACCGATAATAACGTGCTTGCCGATATGACAGCTACCAGCAATTCCTGTAGCGCCGCAAATACAAGAGTGATCACCAATAATACAGTTGTGGCCAATTTGTACTTGGTTATCGATAATAACGTTAGTGCCTAAAATCGTATCTTCCATGGCGCCGCGGTCAATGCTGCTGCTTGCGCCAATCTGACTGTCGTCACCAATGCGAACCGACCCTATTTGTGGAATAGGGATCCAAACGCCTTTATCGTTTGCGTAACCAAAGCCTGCCGCGCCAATCACCGTTTGGCTATGAATCGTCACGCGCTTACCAATTACTACGTCATGATAGATAGTCACGTTCGGGTGAATGGTACAGCCTTCACAAATATGAGTGCCTCTGCGAATAACAGTATTGGCGCCAACCGTAACTCTATCGCCTAATACTACGTTCTCTTCAATAATCACGTTGTGTCCTAGCGACACATCACTGCCGATACGGGCAGATGGAGCAATAACCGCTGACTCAGCAATGCCTGTAGCTACCGCTGGGGTAGTATCAAATAACTGCGCGATAAGAGCGAAAGCAGCATGAGGGTTTGCCACAATTAATGCAGGAACTGGGCTCTCACCTTTTAAGCTTTCGTGCAGAATTACCGCACCGGCCTTAGTATCTTTTAGCTGAGGCTTATATTTAGGGTTGGTCAGGAAGGAAATTTGATGCGACGCTGCACCAGATAACGTACCTACTGCAGAGATCGTGATATTTCCATCACCCTGCACTTCCCCATTCACGTGCTTAGCAAGCTCATCCAAACTGTATGTGCGTTTATTCATAGCAGTCATTTAAATTACCTGTTCAGAGATATCGATAGAACCTGTTGACTTTTACTGTAGAAATTTAGGTTTAGTTGGAAACCCTTTTAATCGCGAAACAATCCTACAGGCTCTGGTTTTGAGTCTAACGCTTTTAGGCTATATCTGGTGGCTACAAACTCCCCAGAAAGCACACGCTTACCCTTTATAATGAAACCAAGTTTACCTTAAATCGCCTCATCAACCGACGCATAAATCAAACTTTTTAAAATGAGCGCTCAAATTTCCATCAAGCACGAAAGCACCGAGTGTAAGTGACAAGGGCCTGTTGACCTTTTCTGTACATCAAAGGTCAACAGGCTCTAGCATAAACTACCCTGTTACGAGTAGAATACGCCCAATTAGGACTTTATTATTTTTCACCGCTTTTTCAGCGAGGATAGAGCATGGC
>NZ_JAFLMX010000174.1:0-15977 GCF_017849675.1 Alteromonas sp. AO-Serp | reverse complement strand
CAATTACTGGTATTGGCCCCAACCCGTGAACTAGCTATTCAGGTTGCAGAGGCGTTTCAGGTTTATGCGAGCTTTAGTCAAAAAATTAAAGTACTTCCAGTATACGGCGGTCAGTCGTACGACAACCAAATTCGCCAACTTAAGCGCGGCGTTCAGGTGGTTGTTGGTACACCAGGCCGTATCATCGACCACATTAAGCGCAAAACACTAGACTTAAGCGAACTTAAGTTCTTAGTGCTAGACGAAGCAGACGAAATGCTTCGTATGGGCTTTATCGATGACGTTGAACTTATTCTTAGCCACGCACCAGAAGAGCGCCAAACCGCACTGTTCTCGGCAACTATGCCTGGCCCAATTAAGAAGATTACTCAGCGATACTTGAAAGACCCTAAGCACGTTAAAATTGCGTCTAAGGTAAGTACAGCTAGCACCATTCGCCAGCGTTATTGCCAAATTGCACCACACCACAAGCTTGAAGCGCTAACGCGTATCATGGAAGTGGAAGTGTTCGACGGTATGATCATATTCGTACGTACGAAAACCGCTACGGTTGAACTAGCAGATAAACTCTCTGCTCGTGGTTACGACGTAGAACCACTAAACGGTGATATTCCTCAGGCTGCTCGTGAGCGCACTGTTGAAAAACTTAAACAGGGTAAAATTGATATCCTTGTCGCTACCGACGTTGTAGCCCGTGGTCTTGACGTTGAGCGTGTAAGCCACGTTATCAACTACGATATCCCGTACGACAGCGAATCTTACGTACACCGTATCGGCCGTACTGGTCGTGCTGGTCGTCAAGGTGATGCGATCCTATTTATCTCTCATCGCGAAAAGCGCTTGTTATTCTCTATCGAGAAAACTACCAAGCAGCCTATTGAAGCAATGCCAATTCCTTCAATTAGTGAAATTAATGAAACACGTTTAAGCCGCTTCAAACAATCAGTTGCCGAAGCAACCCAAGACGATAGCATTGAATCACTAATGCCTATTGTTGAGATGATTAAAGAAGAAAACGAAGCGTCCCCTGAAGTATTGATGGCGGCACTGCTTAAAATTGCGCAAGGCGACGAACCGTTAATTCTTAAAGAATCAGATCGTCCAGATATTAACAGCAAGCCTCAGCGCGACAGCCGCGAGAGAAACTCTCGTGACCGTGATGGTCGTGAGAGAAAGCCAAGAGTACCTCGTGGAAACCGCAAGCCTGAAGAAGGCATGCAGCGCTTCCGCATTGAAGTAGGTCACGTACATGGTGCGAAGCCTGGAAATATCGTTGGCGCTATTGCTAATGAAGCAAATATAAATTCGAAGCACATTGGCGCTATCGAAATTTATGACAACTTCAGCACGGTAGACCTTCCTGAAGGTATGCCTAAGGAAACGCGCGATACGCTACAGGGCACCCGTGTTGCTGGTCAGCGTTTGAATATTCGCGAATGGTCAGATACACCGCCGGCTAAAGGTCGTGGCGATCGTGGTAACCGTGGTGACAGAGCGCCTCGCGGCAATCGTGAAGACCGCCCTAATCGCGGAGATCGCGAAAACCGTAAGCGTAAGAACTAAATAGCAATACATTCAGCCTTTATATAACTTATAGCAATATAAAGGCTGTTTTCGTTGTTTTCTAATTAAAAAGAATTGGCGCAAAATAGTGTCAGTTCTTTTTTTGTATTTGAAGCTAAGAAAACCTTTATGGATTACTTTCCGTTATTCCTAGACGCCAGAAAACTCAATGTTCTTATTGTTGGGGCTGGTGAAGTAGCAGCCCGTAAGCTAGAGCTTATTATGAAGACACCTGCGACCATCACCGTGGTGGCGCCTTGGGTTTGCGATACGGTGAAGCAATTGGAGCAAAATGAGAAAGTGACACTTATTGAACGCGAGTTTGAAAATAGTGACCTCACCCATAAAGATATGGTCTTCATTGCCACAGATAAAGGCGATGTTAATCAACATATTCACGACTTAGCGCGCGCTAACAAAGTGTTGGTGAACGTGGTGGACAATACGCCGCTTTGCCAATTCATCACCCCCTCTATTGTTGACCGCTCTCCTATCGTTATTGCTATGAGTAGTGGTGGTGTAGCGCCTGTTTTGCTTCGTTATTTACGTCAAAAGTTAGAGACTGTGCTGCCTGCTAACTTAAGTCGACTTGGCGCATTTTCTGAAAAATTCCGCGAAAAAGTAAAACAAACGCTTAATGGCGTTACCGCTCGTCGATACTTTTGGGAAGACGTGCTCGATGGTGACATTGCTGAAATGGTAGAAAAGGGCCAAGACAACAAAGCCGATGATGCATTCGAATTAGCACTGCAAGCCGCGGCTCAGGACAAAAAAGTAGAAGGGCAAGTGTATTTGGTGGGAGCAGGTCCTGGCGACCCCGATCTTCTTACCTTTCGCGCCTTGCGCTTAATGCAAAAGGCCGACGTGGTAGTCTATGATCGCTTAGTATCGCCGCAAATTCTTGAGCTTGTACGCCGTGACGCTGAGAAAATCTACGTGGGTAAGGCCAAAAGCAATCACACGCTTCCTCAAGACGACATTAACCAGCTAATGGTTGATGAGGCCAAAAAAGGCAATCGCGTAGTGCGTCTAAAAGGCGGCGACCCATTCATATTTGGACGCGGTGGAGAAGAAATTCAAACCCTCATTAAGCACGGTATTGAGTTTCAGGTTGTGCCGGGCATTACCGCAGCAAGTGGGGCATCTAGCTATGCGGGTATTCCCCTAACTCACCGCGATCACGCACAATCCGTGGTGTTTGCAACAGGTCACCTTAAAAACGGTACTATCGATCTTAACTGGCCAGCCCTTGCACAGAAAAATCAAACCGCTGTGTTTTATATGGGTTTGACAGGCTTGCCGATTATCTGCGAAAAGCTCATTGAACACGGTCTTGATGCCAATACGCCTATCGCTTTAGTTCAATCGGCGACTACCGAAAAGCAGGCGGTACTAACAGGCACGCTGAGTAATATTGTGGCTAAGCAAGAAGAGGCGCAATTACAGCCTCCTACACTTATTATCGTCGGTTCAGTTGTTAGTTTACGTGACGAGCTAAACTGGTACCAATAATCCCTTCCTGCCCCTTTGTGTTAATAAAGGGGCTCTGTACCAGCCTTTCCGTTTATGAACGTCGGCTTCTACTTACCTCCTCTTCAACATTGCTCTACCGCAATTTCCCAACCGACTACCAACATCTGCCCCAGTAATTTCCCTGTGTATTATTGGCAGTAAACAATGCTGCCTGTACTCGTAGTTAATTGCGCTATTTCCTGACTACCGACTAATTATGTAAACGTTTCCACTCACATTTAAGCCCCATTTAATATACATTTAAGAAAAACCAAATCGTTAACATTTTGTTTTCATAAAGTAGGCTTTGGGAAAAATATGCATCAAGCGAATAGCCCCCTTCGTCGTATTGTTGTTGTAGGTGGTGGTGCCGCTGGCTGGTTAACCGCTTCAATCATCGCTGTAACGCACAAGCACGATGACAATATTAGTGTCACCTTAGTTGAGTCACCAGATGTCAGTATATTGGGTGTAGGCGAAGGGACGTGGCCTACTATGCGCAGTACGCTTCTTAAAATTGGTATCAGTGAAGAAACCTTTTTAGCCCAGTGCAATGCGTCTTTTAAACAGGGTACCAGTTTTCACAATTGGCGCTCAGACACCGTTGAACATCAGTACTACCACCCTTTCAGCCTGCCATTTAGGTACTTTGAAAGCGACGTTGCGGCATGGTGGCAAAGCTACGCAGCAGAGCAAGATTTTGCACATGCCGTATGTTCCCAGGCCGCATTATGCGACCACCATCTCGCCCCCAAGCAGCGTCAAACGCCTGCGTATGCTGGCATTGCAAACTATGGTTATCACCTTGACGCAAACAAGTTTGCAGCCTTACTTCAAAAGCACGCGACAACAGTTTTAGGTGTTCAACATATTGTGGATCATGTGGATGATGTGGTTGGCTCATCTTCAGAACCTATTGCTGCAATAGTGGGTCGTGAACACGGTAATATTACTGGTGATCTATTCATAGATTGTACAGGCTTTGCGGCAAGGTTAATTGGTCAGCACTATGGTATCCCCTTAACATCTTGCTCCAACGTACTGGCCAACGACAGTGCTATCGCAATCCAAGCTCCCTACGTTGACAGCTCAGTTGATATTGCCTCTACCACACACTCAACAGCTCAAGACAGTGGCTGGATTTGGGACATTGGTTTGCCTTCGAGAAAAGGTGTGGGATACGTGTATAGCTCAGCGCATTGCAGTGAAGATGAAGCAAGAGCAACACTGGAGACCTACTTAAAGCACGACAAGAAAACCGCTGATGTGGATGTTAGCAAAGCGAGAAAGATCACATTCTCACCGGGCTACCGTAAAACGCTTTGGGTAGAGAATTGTGTCGCCATCGGCACATCTGCTGGCTTCCTAGAACCTTTGGAAGCGTCGGCGCTTGTCATGATTGAATTATCTGCCACCCACATAGCAAAACAACTGCCTAGAACATATAAAGAATGCCAAGCGGCTGGTCGACAGTTTAATCAGGCTTTCGAAAAAAAATGGGAAAGAATAGTCGACTTCCTAAAGCTTCATTATGTGTTGAGTGAACGTGAAGCTTCTGCGTACTGGCGTGATATGCGGAACCAAGAGAGCTGCTCCACCCAGTTACAAGATTGGCTAACCCTGTGGAAAAGCCGCAGCCCTATTTCATCTGATTTTGAACTTCGTGAGGAATTGTTCCCCGCGGCCAGCTATTTGTTTGTTCTATACGGCATGGGATTCAGGTCGCAGTACAATGATGTCTATCAAGCCAATTTGCACACTCCTGAACAGCGGCAGGCCTACGCAAAACATGTACAAAGTATTCAGCAACAACTCAGTGGTTTACCCACTAATCGACAGTTTTTGAATCAAGTAGCACAATCCCAAGGTCTCTCAATGCACTATTGACGACCTCTGCTAGGGTAATGGGCTGGCACGACCCAAGGCAAAGGCTTCAAAATAGCCTTTGCCTTGTTTTTTTCATTTTCACGCGCATACTCACAAAATGAGTGAGCAATTATTGAGTTAACCCAACGATAACAATGAAGCTTCACATTAACTCGAAAAAAAAGAACATTTGGCGCTTTATTAGTAAGGTAACGAGATACCTTGGTCTCGCTACGGTCCTTGTGGTTTTCCATGCTCAGCATGCGCTCTCTGAACAACTCGAGTTCAAAAGAAAAAAGACTGATACCGGCATGCAGTTCTATTACGAATGGATTGACGGTGCGAAGCAGCGACATAACCTCAGGTTTGAAATTCCCTTTGAGTCAATTGAAGACTTGCCGCTCAGGCAAACTAATTACAAGCCCAAAATAGCACAGCGACACGTGACTGTTGCGTTGACCAAAGCAGCAAAGGCTATCGACCCCAAAGACGCAAAAGTAACAATCAAGCCCTTGAGAGAAGCCATTAATATTAAAGTGTCGGGGACTGACGAAGAGAAAATAGAAGACGTTCAAGCGCATTTACGTGACGTACAGCAAAACGCTTACGATAGCTACTTGCATGAACATTACTTCACGCGCTTTACGACCATATTTAACCAAAGTGCCATAAAGCCAGATCACCTGCGTTACATCTCTGAGTCAGTAAAACCTTTGGTGTCCGTTTCTCAAGCGTTTTACGAGAAAGTCGCGTCTGAGTCAGATTCTAGAGCCTATTTTTCTTTAATTCTCAGTTGGCTGCAAAGCATCCCTTACGACACGTTAGAAGATAGAGTAGTGAGTAATGGCTCTGGGTATGCGCCGCCCATAAGTGTGCTTATGCAGAACCTAGGGGACTGTGACAGTAAAGCAGTGTTAGCGTCTTCAATGGTAAGAGCTTTTTTACCTACTACAAAGATGATTGTGCTTTACCTGCCCAACCACGCCTTGCTTGGAATTGCATTAACCCCCATGGCAGATGACCGAACCATAGAGCACGATGGCGACGTTTACGTGCTCTATGATCCTACGGGACCGGCACTCATTCCTTTCGGGCAAGTATCCGAAGATACAGAGCGCAACATTGTGACCGGGCGCTACCAAGTGGAAGTAGTAGATTAAGTTTCATCTACATTTGCCTGTTATTCCCTGAATAGAACATCACTTCATTGCCAATCACACTGTTGGTAGATTTATCGATAATAACAAAGCTAACAGATTGCATGGTATTAGCCATTGGCGACAGTGCTTCAACTGAAAATGGCACATTTCGCTTTTCGCCTGGTGCTACGTTTATAGTCGGTACGTTAATAAGCTGCATATCTGATGGCGTTTCTATAGCAATTTCATAGGTTTTGGCCACGCGGGATTTATTTAAAACGGTTAACGTATAAGTGTTTTCAATGTGTCCCGCGTTGTTCTCTCTGTAAAGCGCGTTGCGGTCACGGCTAATTGAAGCTTCGAAGTCCTGCCTGTCGATAGCCCACTCGCCCATTGCGAGCAGTATGGCAATGATTGCGGCGCCGTAAAGATAGTTAGTGAATTTACGCCCAGAATTCCTGCCAGCTCGCGAAAAATTGATAAGTTTGAGTGGATAGCCAAATTTGGCCATGACCTTGTCGCATGCGTCAATACACAGGCCACAGTTAATGCACTCGTACTGAATTCCTTCACGAATATCTATGCCTGCTGGGCAGACTTGAACGCATAAATTACAATCGACACAATCGCCCAAGTCTTTGTGCTGTGAAAAACGCTTCCTTGGTCCGCGACTTTCTCCTCTGGTTTCGTTGTAAGTAACCAATGACGTACTGTTATCAAACATCGCAGCTTGAAAGCGAGAATAGGGGCACATGTGCGTGCACATTTTCTCTCGAAGCCAACCGGCATTGGCATAAGTGCAAACGGCAAAGAACATAGTCCAGCCTGAAATTAACGCAGGCGCAGAGAAAGTGAAAAACTCCGTATATAGACGAGATGCCGGATAGAAGTAAGACATAAAAACCAGCGCAGTAATAAGGCTTAATGCCAACCATGCACTGTGTTTTGCCCCCTTTACGACTACTTTTGTTAGTGAGCTAGGCTGCTTATCTAAAGCCTTGCTTTGATTGTGCGTACCTTCAATACGGCGCTCTACCCAATTGAAAGCGAGAGTCCATACGGTTTGAGGGCAAGTAAAGCCACACCATACTCGCCCGTAATGACGGGTGACTAAAAACAAAACAAAAGCCGCAAGAATAAACAGAAAGGCAAAAATCATGAGGTCTTGTGGATACAAGACCCATGCAAAAAGCGTGAGGGTTTGACGCCCCACATCAAACAAAATCGCCTGCTGTCCTTGGTATTGAATAAAGGGGAGCGCAACAAACAGCGTCACTAATATTACATTCAAGTATCGACGTATTTTTTGAAAGTGCCCGGTTTCCTCACGGATATAGATTTTTTTGCTTTCTACGGGTGTACAAGCAATGATGTCTTCTTGCCGAATTTTAACTGCCGTCATTAGCTTTCTCCGAAAATTTTGCGCTAATGGTAGGGATTTAAGGCCGTTAAAATAGAAACAGATTAGGGGTTTCTTTATAGATCAGTTGCAATAGATTTTAAGGAGTAGATATTTAAGGCGTAGACTTTGAAGTCGCAGATTTTTAAGGTGTATGTTTTTCTTGTTTCAAACTTGCTCCCTTTACAGAATGTGCAAAAACTACGGTTTGCGTTACACAGAGTGATAACGCGTTATTTATGAAAGACTTTTTATAAATAGCGAAAGCTTAAGCAGTTGATTGCGCTTCGCTTCATTCAGAGCAAACGATGCATTTAAACGAAAACAATGGTTAAACTCATTGGTTAAGCTAAACAGTTTTCCTGGCGCAATGGTGATGTGTAAACGCAACGCTTCTTTATAAATAGCCATTGCATCAACATGCCCCCGGCATTCCACCCACAAAAAATAGCCGCCGCTATGTGTATGAATAGTCGCAACGTCTGATAGAAGGTCGGTAAGCAGCGCCGTTATCGTCTTCTTACGAGCGATGAGTTTTTTTCGCAGCTGCTTTAAATGAGACTCGTAATTTTTTGTGGATAAATAGTCTACAAGCGCAAGCTGTATCGGCGCACTGGTTGCCAATGTACTCATAAGCTGCTGTTTTTGTATTTCAAGGGCACGCTTACCTGCGGCGACCCACCCTATTCTGTACCCTGCCACTAAAGACTTGGAGAACGATGAACACAACATACTATCTCCCTCTTTCATAAAATGCTTAATTGGCAGAGGTGGACGCTTATCAGCATAAAGCTCGGCATACACATCATCTTCAATAAGGGCAACATTATACTTATCCAGTAACGCGGCCACCTGCTGTTTTTGAACGTCACTCAATGAGTATCCAACAGGATTTTGAAAGTTGCTCATAAGCCAGCAGGCTTTCACATTATGATTTTTAAATGCGCGCTCAAGTGCAGCTACATCCAATCCAGTGTTGGGTGATACCGTTACAGTAATCGCTTTTAGACCTAAACGTTGAAGCGCCTGCAGCGTTCCGTAAAACACCGGCGACTCGACCACCACCCAGTCTCCTGGTGTGGTGCATGCCTGCAAACTCAAGTTCAGCGCCTCTAGCGCACCAGCGGTAATAATGATTTCATCAGGCGATATATTCACGCCTTTGGCGGCATAGCGCTTAGCGATGATTTTTCTGAGCTCCAGGTTACCTGGAGGCAAATTATCCATGGCGCTGGTCAAGGAAATTTGCTGGGCGGCAGCTGCAATAGACTTATTTAAATGTTGCCTTGGATAAAGGCTTGGGTCGGGGTAAGCAAATCCTAAACTGAACATGTGGGGGTCGCGAGAGGCCTGCAGCACTTCATATACAAAGTCGTTAATGCTGACGGCTTCTGTGGCCTGTACACGTTCTTTTGAGGCATTGCTCGCTTTAGCTGTTACCAGAAAGCCCGAACGTTCTTGGGAGCTGACTATGCCTTGGCTTTCTAACATCTGATAGGCGTGCAGCACTGTCATTAGGCTGAAGCCTGTTTGTGCTGCCTGTTTGCGAAGCGATGGGAGCTTTTCATTTTCTACCCACACGCCGCGCTCAATCTGCTCTTTAAGTTGGTGAGCTAAAACTTCGTATTTAGCCACGTTATACTCCGATAGTTCCCACCAGCGGAGTATAACAGTGAGGACAGTATTCTGTTATAAAAACAATACTGCCAATTTACGCGTTATCTTAGGTTAAAGATTCTCTTCAGCAAAACTCGCAAGACGACTTCTTACCACGCCGTCTAGGTTAATGGTGGCACTGCCCGAGAAGTCTTTAAACTTCTCAACCAAGTAAGTAAGCCCCGATGTCACTGCGCTCAGATAGTTACTGTCTATCTGCGCCAAGTTACCGCCCACTATCAGCTTCGTTCCTTCACCACAACGTGTGATGATCGTTTTAAGCTGTGACGCGGTTAAGTTCTGCGACTCATCCAAAATCACAATCGCATTTTGAATACTTCGGCCTCGCATAAAGTTTACCGACTTATACTGAATGTTGGCTTTTTCCATGATGTAATTCATAGAACCTTTGGTATTTTCGTCGTGCTTGTGGAGTACTTCCAAAGAATCGGTAATTGCTGCCAACCAAGGCAACATTTTTTCTTCTTCCGTCCCCGGTAAAAAACCAATCGACTCAGCAATTTCCGGCGTGCTTCGCGTGACAATGATTTTGTCATACATGTTACGCTCTACCACCATTTCAAGGGCTGCCGCTAACGCAAGGAGCGTTTTACCACTACCGGCAGGGCCTGTGAGAATAACCATATCAATGTGTGGGTCTAGCAGCGCATGAAGCGCCATGGCCTGCCCTATATTTTTGGGTGTGATGCCCCAGGCATGACGACCCATCAAGCGTTCGTAACCTAAATCCAACACCTCTAAATGATCGTCGGTGATCTCTTCTACTAAACCTGCAAACTGTTTAGTTTCGTCGAGCAAAAACTCGTTTACATACGCTTCTGGCAACATAGACTTGGGGATAGTGTGAATAGTGTCGCGCCCTTCGCTGCGGCTATCCACGCTTTTTACGCTATCCCAAAAATTACCTTCAAAGGTATGAAACCCGCGAGATAAATATTTGATGTCAGTAATTAGCTGGTCGGTGCGGTAGTCTTCAACATGAGCGAGGCCTGCCCCTTTCGCTTTAAGGCGCATGTTTAAGTCTTTGGTAACCAACACCACTTTTTGCGGCGCGAACGTCTTTTGCAAGTGCAGCGCTACGTTAATAATGCGGTTGTCATTCTCGTTGCTGGTAAACACTTGCTGAGCCTCAACCATGTTGAGATCGGCGAATATAGATAGACTCCCTGTAGGTGCCGTTTGACCCGCGCCCAACCCTTCCATCGATACACCCGCTAGCATATCTTCTGGCGTTGCGTCGTGGAGTAAATCCTCCATTGCCCGAATGGATACCCGTGCATCACGCGCCACGTCTTTTTTGCTGTCTTTGATGTAGTCGAGCTCTTCCAATACGGTCATTGGAATAACAACGTCATGTTCTTTAAAGGAGAGAAAAGCGTGAGGTTCGTGCAGCAGAATATTGGTATCGAGGACGTAAATCTTAGTATCGGTAGAATTTTTTCTTGGCATCCTTCACTCCGGTAAATAAAGCCAGGTTAGACGTATTGTTCATTTATGAACGCACGCGCTAACAAGCTACAGTTACGGTTGTAGGAGAATGCCGCTCGAAACAGGACTTCTTCCCCTACTCGCGTCGACTGAGAAGCAGTACTACTCTTTCTGCCTCAAAGGTTCGTTTGTTAAATTAGCGAACCCTTAATTCCACCATAATCCAGTTTTTGAGATTTAGCACTGTTTTTTCTTTTTTATTTTTCGTTAGAGCAAGTGAGAAGCGACGAACAGTCCTTTCACGTTATATGAGATAGCACAGCGCTCCCATTCTGCATTAAACAAGAAACTGGCATACTTGGTTCGTAACAAATGCTCACACTTTAACTACAGTTAGCGCAGTTTTAGCTACGTTTTTGATACCCAAATAGGCTAAGGTGTACATGTTGAAGCGGTGAACTAAACACGGGGGCTAACCCAATGCCACAACACCTCAATAAAGTGGATGCGTTTAAATTAATAACACTCAGGGAAAGATCAGCTATGAATTGGCTTAACATCACAAAAATAAAAACGGCCATAAGCATGACGTTATCGCTACTAGCGTGCTTTAACGTTGAAATTGCATGGGCGAATAGCCAAGCGCACAATGATTCTTCCCCTGCTAACATTCTAATCAAGGTTGAGAAAAGCACGGCTGATACGTCTGAAAAATGGGTAGTCACCTACACATTGACTACGCCAGCCAAAACGCTGGCTTTTGTTAGAAACCCAGATACATCAAGAACAACACGTTGGTTCGCGCAAGACAACGACATAGAAATCGTCTTTGATAACGTCAAACACCAAGAACTTGTACGTTCGAAGTCAGGCTGGCCCCTCTCTACCGTGTCATTTTTACTGACGCCCACCTATAAACACTTGGGTAAAGATTACGCACCATTTTCTCCTTTTTCTGATGGTGGAAATGCCTTTCACTCTGGGCGACTGTTTGCTTGTGCTAATACCTGTACTGAAGAAGATAATAAATGGCACCTGACACTCAATGTTCCCAGTGATGAACACATAGTGTTGAATGGCAAAGTAATGAAAAGCAGCGTGTCGTGGACAGATAACAATGATGGAAGAGTCGTGTATGTGGGTAAGCAACAGCCAATTATTACCGATGATGTGGTTGCCCTAATTGATCCCGGGCTTCCTGAAAGCATTAAAGCTTCGCTAGAAGAAGATATACCCAACATGATGGCGTTTTTCTCCCATTCTCTTAATCCGCTTAAGGGCGAAAAGCCCATGTTATTTGCCTCTTACGCAAACGTAGACGATCACTCTACACAAGGTGGAACACTACCTAACCAGATATTTATGCATTGGAACAGACAAGACTTAAATGAGCAGGCCAATAACAGCAGCTTTGTTAACCAAACACTTTGGTTCTTTGCTCACGAAGTCGCCCATTTATATCAGCCCGGCAGTACTGAAGGTGTATCAGAAAACGAGGAGCAGTCTTGGCTGCACGAGGGCAACGCCGACTACTTTGCGGCAATCGCCATGAACTTCCTCTACGAAGACGCCAATAGCTACGTTGAAAGCCGAATGACCCGCGCTTTCGAGAGCTGTACTGAAGGGCTGGCGCAAACAACGCTGGCTCGTGCTTATAAAAACGGACACTTCAATCTTTATTATTCATGCGGGATGATAATGCACCGCGCCATTGATAGCGTGGTGCAACAAAAAACGTTAGGTGAGGAGTCGCTGTTCACCGTATGGAAGCGACTTCAAAAAGCAGTGAATAGTGGCATGCCACCTGGCACAGCGACGTTCCTAACCTTGTTAGAGCCCTACAATGCACCTGAACTTATCAAAGCCATCAACAATGCAACGAGCGATGATGCTTTCAAAGCCATTCAAGGAATTGAAACTTTGCACCAGTTACCTGAGTAGGCTACTTAATGAAGTAGCCTATTGCTTTATATTCGCCATCAACTTCCACCATAGAAAGGGTCTCTACTTTCATTGTGGTCTGGGAATCAAAGTCAGTGGTGAACGACAAAATTAGGTAGTTTCCTTTAGGCAATCCAGGCAGTGAAGTTGGCGCTTGTGCTAACGCGATTTCCCTCGACTTGGCCGCCCCCAATGGCTCCCTGACTAGCTGCATCGCCTCGGTCCATTTAGCTACTGAAATACCGCTTCTAAAAATAGCCCCACTCTCTTTCCAGCTTTGTTCATATTCACCGCTGTCGATAAGTTCCAGCCAACTTGTTGCATCTTCAAGGACTTCGCTACTGACATTAACTGGCTTGCCAGCTTCAATTACTTGGTTGCTACCATTGTTTGCATTGACCGTTTGCGCATAATAAATAGCAACGAACAAACTGATGGCGAGCGCTAGCGTGATCCAAAGAACATGTTGGGGATTCAACGACGCTGGCCGGTCACCCTGCAGCTTAATTGAATGATGAGCTGCGGCATTCTCGCCCGCAGTAGAAGTTTGCGAGGTTGGCAGCCCTTGAGGATGACTTGTGGTGGCGTGGGTTTCACCCATTAAAAGCGCATCGGGCGTCGTTTCGAAAACTGAAGCAAGTGCGCCTATTGAATCGTGTGATGCAGATTGTGTTTTCTCAATTCGCTGAATAGTACGCAAACTCAATCCAGACACATCTGCCAGATGCTGCTGACTCCATGCCCTAGCATTGCGAAGTTGTATAAGCTTTTGACTGTCTACTTTCATATCCATCTCGCGCTTCCTCCTGTTAGCTGCGATTCACATACGTTAAAAACGTAACGCGGTTAACAGTAAGAAATATCCATGGTCAGTGATACGACAGTTTTACGCCAACCCTGTGACAAAGCAAGCCTGATGGGCACGTCAACGTTCTTATTCTTTTGCTACCAGCATTCTCGTTGTGAAGCAAAGAAGGCCTACTAGTGCTAATCGTCTTGTTAACGCAAGGCATAGGTACTCAATCCCCCCACCTGCAACCGCAAATCAAATGAGCTAGTATTAATGACTTATCACAACGCAATGCGTACAATACCGCCCCCCGAAAAATAGGTTGGTGATTTATGAGTTCAGATAGTCAATTTTCAGTTGGTCAGCGTTGGTTAAGCAACACAGAAATAGAGCTGGGGTTAGGTGTCGTTATCGGTAGCGACTTCCGTTCTGTCGAAGTGTTGTATCCAGCAACAGGCGAAGCGCGAAAGTATACTAAGCAAGATGCGCCGCTTACGCGACTAATTTTTGAAATTGGCGAAACGGTCAAAAGCCAAGACGGCTGGGAAATGACCATTACTGAAAAAGAAGAAAGCCAAGATCTTTTCATCTATCACGGGCTTCGCGAAGACACCAAAGCGCAAGCGCGATTACCTGAAACCATGCTAGACAGCCACATTCGCTTGAACCAACCTGAAAAGCGCCTGTTCAGTCAGCAATTAGACAACCCTAAATGGTTCGATTTGCGCGAGCGTGCTTTAGATCATCAATACGATTACTTACGTTCAAACACCATTGGTCTTGCAGGTGCGCGCATATCGCTTATTCCGCACCAACTCCACATTGCGTCAGAGGTAGGCGGCAGACACGCACCTCGCGTATTACTTGCCGATGAAGTAGGTCTTGGTAAAACCATTGAAGCCGCGTTGATTATTCACCAGCAGCTTAAAACAGGCCGCGCAGAGCGCGTGCTTATTTTGGTTCCAGACTCGCTCATGCACCAATGGTTAGTTGAAATGCTTCGTCGCGTTAACCTTCCTTTTGCCATTTACGATGAAAGTCGTTGCGAGGCTATAGAGAAGAGCGAAGGCTTACAAGATGACGAAACATCTGACGCGAGCGCTGTGAATCCATTCGAAAACGACCAGCTAGTACTTTGTAGTATCGACTTCCTAAGCAAGAGCGAAAAACGCCAGCAGCAAATTCAAGCTGCAGGATGGGATTTAATGGTTGTCGATGAAGCCCATCACCTTGCGTGGTCAAGTGAGGCTCCCTCTGCAGAATACTTGTGTGTGGAAGCGCTGGCAAACCAAACGCCAGGCGTATTACTGCTTACCGCAACGCCTGATCAACTTGGTCACGAAAGCCACTTTGCCCGCTTGCGCCTGCTCGACCCGGCTCGCTTCCATAGCTACGATGCATTCTTAGATGAAGAATCGAAATACAGCCAACTGGCCGATGCGGTAGCGCCATTACTTTCAGACGCCGAGCCTAACGACAAACAACGCAGCAAACTCGCAGAATTCGCGCCTGACGTAATGGAACATGCGGGTGATTTAAGTGCGCCGGAAAATCGCCATGCGCTGCTGCACCAACTTATCGATTGTCACGGCACAGGCCGTATGCTGTTTAGAAACCGCCGCGCCAATATCGAAGGCTTTCCGATGCGTAAATTAAGCGCTTACGAACTGGCTTTGCCTGAGGTTTATTCAGATGCCGTGAGCGGCGGCGACTTAACCTATTCACTGTATCCTGAACGTATGGCAAGCGTGGTTAACAGCTGGACCAAGCAAGACCCGCGCGTTGAATGGCTGCTTGATTTCATGCAAAGCGTTAAGCCAGAAAAGATTCTGCTTATTTGCGCAAGCGCCCGTACAGCGCAAGAGTTAGGTGAGGTTATTCGCACGCAAACCGGTATTCGCCACAGTGTATTCCACGAAGGCATGAGCATTGTGGAGCGCGACAAGGCGGCCCATTATTTTGCTGATGAGGAAGACGGCGCACAAATTCTACTGTGTAGTGAAATTGGTAGCGAAGGTCGTAACTTCCAGTTCGCTCATCATTTGGTGCTGTTCGATTTGCCTATCACGCCAGATCTGCTTGAACAACGTATTGGTCGTCTTGACCGTATTGGCCAAACCCAAACCGTACAAATTCACGTGCCGTATTTAGCGAAAACCGCGCAGCACGTATTACTAGATTGGTATCACGAAGGGCTGAATGCCTTCGAAAAGACCTGCCCCACGGGCTCTGGTGTGTTTGACGACGTGAAGCCATTGCTTATTGGTGCCTGCTTACACCCTGACGATATAAGCGCCCGTGATGAGCTAGTGAACATGAGTGTTACGCTTAATAGCCAGCTCGTGGCGCAGCTTGAAGCCGGTCGCGATCGTCTTCTAGAGCTTAATGCTTCGGGAGAGGGCCGCGTAGAACAACTGCTTGAAGACATTATTACCCTTGATAGCGAACAGGATTTATCCCGCTTTATGGGCCGCGTATTCGATGCTATCGGTGTTCAGCAGGATGAAAAAGGCAATGACTGCTTTATTCTTATGCCAACCGAGTCGATGGTGAGCCAGCTTCCAGGTCTTGACCCAGAAGGCATGACGGTTACTTACAAGCGCCGTGTAGCCACCACGCTAGAAAACGTACAGTTTTTAAGTTGGGATCATCCACTTGTGCA
>NZ_JAFLMX010000099.1:0-11219 GCF_017849675.1 Alteromonas sp. AO-Serp | reverse complement strand
GTTTTAGGTCTGTAGAGAGCTAGGTAGTCGTTGTCATTCCCCACATGCACGGTGTAGCCGTCGTTTTTTGCGCCGCCGCTCCACCTTACCTTCCATCCAAATAGTGTGCAAAGTAAGTTGGCTAGTTCATCAGGGTTTTCAACGGTGATATTTGTGTGCTCTAAGTACGCAGTAGTCATGTGTTTTTCCTTGTGTAGATAATCAACGAAAAACAGCTTAATATCTAAAGCTAACTTTAGATCAAGCGTTTTTTTACCGCTATTTCGAAATTGGAAAAGGGGCATTATGGCACCAGAACCTATGGTAAGCATTGGCTTTATTGCTAAACGTACTGGCAATGCTGTTTCATTAATTCGCTATTATGCCAACGAAGGACTAATTCCTTCTGTGCGCACAAATGGCGGAAATAGAGCCTTTCCTCGCTCTGTTATTCGCAGAGTTTCCTTTATTTTGATTGCGCAAAATATGGGGTATTCCCTTACTGAGATAAAGAGTCTGTTGTCTACACTTCCCGACAACAGAACACCCACACAAGCTGATTGGGCAAAATTAAGCAGGGTTTTTAATAAGCATATAGAAGCAAAAATAGCCGCGCTGACCAGTTTAAAGGCGTCGTTAGAGGGCTGTATTGGCTGTGGGTGTTTGTCATTAGACCGCTGTAGGCTTTACAATACCGACGATAAAGTGGCAGCCCAAGGTAGCGGTGCCCAGTTGCTCGATGAAAACGTGCAATCCCAGTTCTTAGTTTCACACAAAAAGTAGCGCTTCATGCACCCAAAAAATCTTCACAAGAACGGCTATCCTATGGATACGCTGTGTCAGACATACCCAGCGCTCAAGTCTTTTCTCGTTCGTGCTAAAAGCGGCAATACCAGTATAGATTTCACCAGCCCAAAAGCGGTGAGGGTGCTTAATGCGGCCTTACTTCATCACTACTACCGCCTTGAATATTGGGATATTCCTGATGGCTACTTATGCCCCCCAGTACCTGGAAGAGCAGATTATATCCACGGTATTGCTGATTTATTAAAATCAACGAGCAGCAGTGCGCAGGGTGAGCAGAGTCAACAGGGGAAAGATCAAAACGTTCGTGGGCTTGATATAGGCGTGGGCGCAAATGCTATCTATCCTATCATCGGCGTTACATCCTATGACTGGTCGTTCGTAGGGAGTGACGTTGACGACGTCGCAGTAAAAAGTGCTAAAGCTATTGCTAGTAAAAATAGTGTGTTAGCCCATAAATTCCAAGTGCGTAAACAAGCGAATAGAGCAAGTATTTTCAACGGCGTGATTGAAGCAAATGAACGATTTACGTTTACTATGTGCAATCCTCCGTTTCATAAGTCTGCGCAAGAGGCACTGTCAGGCACGCGAAGGAAGACATCTAATTTAACCCGTAATAAACAGAAAAGAAGTGGTGCGAAGTTCACCGATAATCGTGAGCAAGGTTTTGGGCATCGTACATCCAAGCTACAAGGTAAAAATGCCGCTTACCAAGGTAAGGACGCAAACTTAAACTTTGCGGGCCAAGCGAATGAACTATGGTGCGAAGGGGGCGAACTTGCCTTCATCCAGCGCATGGTTCAAGAAAGTGTTGCGGTGAAAGACAACGTGAAATGGTTCACTTGCTTGGTGTCAAAGAGCGCCCACTTGAAACCAATTAAAACCAGTATTGATTATTACGGTGCTGCGCAGTGTAAAGTGATTGATATGGGACAGGGAAGTAAATTGAGTCGTTTTGTTGCGTGGACTTTTTAACCGTCGTATCGCTAAGTTAAATTGACCGAGTACAGTTGAAGCAGCATAGTGCGAGCACGCATAGCATTTGCTAAGAAAAGTGGTTCTTGTTCTGAAGAACCACTTTCCAATTCAACGTTTAGAAGCTGAAGGTTTTTGATACACCAAACACAATGCGCTCATCGGCGGTATCAAAATCAAGATTTGTGTTTTCAGCAGCAATTTCGAAATCGAACCCTTCATAACTCGTTTGGTAAGCCAAACGGTAGTGGTAGAAAGAGGTGTCATCACCATTCCATAGCCACTTGTCACTGTCTAGTGAGTTAGATACGTCAAAGCTTGCACGTAAATGATGGTTGGGTGCGAGTTCAAAGGTATGAGCTACCATTGCGATAGCGTGTTTTGCGCCGGTTCCAAAGTAATCCCACGTGTACCAGAAGTTTAGTTCTGAGCTACCGTAGTCACTGGCATAACCAAACTTGGTATACACCTCTGGGTAATTGCCATCACTTGAATCATCGCCACCGTGATAAGAATAATAAGCGATGCCGTAGTCCAAACTCACCGTTTCGGTTAGCATTTGGTAACGACCTACGTAAAAATCCCATTCAAGGTTTGTATCTCCACCAAAATCTACATTTGATGCCCACGTGCCTGCATAAGTGCCGTTATCAAATGCTTTATCAACACCGCCTTGTAGTGCAGGGTCGTTTTGCGTTTGGCTAACGCCGTTGAAGGTATAATCTGAAACCGCAGAGATATTGGCGCTCCAATCAGCGAATGAAGCTGAAGAATATAACGCTGCGACAATAGCCACTGTGAAAATATGCGTGGATGTAAAAAAAGAATTCAAATTTTTCATTGTTAAACACCTGTTTTTATCGTTGTTTTATTTGGCCCGCTTTCTAGTTAATGCGCTTTTACGCCGGTTTCGGGCAACACTTACCCCCATTGGCTAAAAGTGAGCCAATGTTAATGAGGTAAGAAGTGATTGATTTAATTAGTTGAGATTTTCTATCTTGGTAAAGTCGATTTTGTTTTCTTTCGGCGATGTTTTGATGGCCGTAACCGATTTAAACTTCTGACTTAGAATGAAAGCAAAGCAGCTAAAGAAGATAGCGATAACTAACGCACCCACCCACTGAATTTGCAAGAAGTCTAGTTTGAACAGCAGCGTGAGTAGCGAAAGCGCCACGATATTGAGAGCAATGTAATTGCCTTTACCGATGCGTTCAACGGTCATGTTTAGATTATCTGTATAAAGTCTAATCAGTGAATCAAGTGAGTTGATCACAAAGACGACACCCACACACACCATGGCTAAATTGGTTATCCCCTCAGTAGGAATACCTGCACTGTGATAGTGGTACAGTACCGAAAACCAAGCCGCAATCGGGATAGATGGAATGACCATCATAGCCAACATGACTTGATAAGTTTTAAGACCGCCCACGAAGCGAGACGTAAACTGACCAATCATGATGCTCCAGCTGAACCACCAGAATAGATAGAACTCGTGATACTCATTAATGGGTAATACGAAGTTATCGATGTTCGCAAAGTACCCGCCAATAAGACCTAGGTTGGTAAAATAAGCCGTTATCTCACTTTCGCCAAATACAAATGCTGCCGCCCACATGCCAACAATGAGGGCGATGAATACCCATGTGGTTGTTAGGCTTAATATACGCACGTATTTAATGCTAGTGCTCGAATATACGGCAAAAGCAATGGCTGCAAACACGATCAAGTAGAACGCAGGCACGACAGATTCTCCGTCGCCTATCGACGGTAAATACCACGGAAGGTTAGACAGTAATAGAAACGCCGTGAAAGCACAGGTTCCGATGATTACAACGTTGTTTACGAACTTAACAACGGGAAGCTCGAAGAACTTTACTTTCGGTTCGATTACGCAGAAATAAAAACAAGTAAGAAAGTAGAATCCCCAAATTAAGAATCCCCAAAACCCAAACTCAATGGCGAGCGGATTGGTGAAGGCATATTCAGGACTTGCGCTTATGTCAGCATAACCAGCAAATTCAGTGAGCGGGAACATAATAAGGCCCACGTCCAAACCTGAGGTAAAGAGAATGGCAATAAAGGTAAAGGTTCTAACTGGCGTTACGCCGACCACTTTCATGCTGCCCCATTTAAACAAAATATAGGCTACAGAAAGTAGAGTGAAAATAATGCCTGCACTAAGCCATACTGTCATTATCACCCTCCCAATATTGATAAAAATGAAACATGTTTTTTCCTTTTTTCGTTATTAAACAGTCCACCCAACTACACATTAAAGCCTTATAGTAAAGGCGGCATGTAGGCACTGTGGAAGGTGCGCTTGTATTAACAACAAGCACACTGGTGCGAGATAGTCTAAAAATTTAGCGTTGCTCTGTTTGCCAATGCGGGTGAATATCCACGGGCACGTTTTGTGGTGGCAAAGCGGGTTTACCCAGAATGATGTCTGCCGCCTTTTCCGCCACCATGATGGTTGGCGCATTTAGGTTTCCGTTTGGAATTGTGGGGAAGATAGAAGAATCCACCACTCGCAATCCTTCAATGCCATGAACATTGGTTTGAGAATCTACCACTGCCATCTCATCTTCACCCATTTTGCAAGAGCATGATGGATGGTAAGCGCTCTCAACAGCTTCACGCACAAAAGCGTCTATTTCTTCATCCGTCTGAATGTGCTCGCCAGGCTGAATTTCGCCGTCTCTGAAGTCGTCGAATGCTGACTGTGCGATGATTTCTCGTGTAAGTCTTACGCATGCTCTAAACCCTTCGATATCATCTGGATGCTGCAAATAGTTAAACAAAATTTTAGGTGGAACCGTTGGGTTAGCCGACTGAAGGGTTACGCTACCTCTACTTTTAGGTTTGTTGTGACCTACGTGCACTTGAAAGCCATCGCCATCAAACGCGGACTTTCCGTCGTATCGAATAGCGGCAGGCAAGAAGTGGTACTGAATGTCAGGCCACTCTACGTCTGCTTTTGAGCGAATGAAGGCGCAAGACTCAAAGTGATTCGTAGCGCCTAACCCAGAACGGTTTAACAACCAGCGAGCGCCGATCAACCCTTTTGAAATTAAGCCCAGTTTGCGGTTTAACGTTATTGGCTGTTTGCACTTGTACTGGAAATAAAACTCCAAATGATCTTGCAGGTTTTGACCCACACCCGGCAGGTGGTGCTTAACATCGACACCTGCTTTTTCAAGAATATCTCTGTCGCCAATTCCAGAAAGTTGCAGGATATGTGGTGAGCCAATAGAGCCGGCACTTAAAATCACTTCGTTAGATGTGGCAGCAGTCTCGGTTTTACCGTTAACTACATATTCAACGCCTTTTGCGACTTTATCTTCCAGCACAACTTTAGTAACCAGCGCGCCAGTCACTATAGTTAAATTCTTACGCGATTTTACCGGGTCAAGATATTCACGGCTTGCTGAACTGCGTACACCATCTTTAACGGTCATATGCATAGGGCCGAAGCCTTCTTGCTGCTTGCCATTGTAATCGCTAGTGATGTCGTAGCCCGCCTGTTCGCCGGCTTTAATGAAGGCCGTATAAAGCGGGTTCTTCATTTCGTTACCGTTGTTAACGCCGAGTTCACCATTGCCACCTCGGTAAGCGTCGTTACCTTTGTACCAGGTTTCAGCTTTTTGGAAATAGGGTAGGCACGCCTGATAATTCCAGCCCTCTGCGCCGTGAGCTTCCCATTCATCAAAGTCTTTAGCGTGGCCGCGTACGTATACCATTCCGTTAATGGATGACGAGCCGCCCAACACTTTACCGCGTGGGCAGTGCATTTCACGGTTGTTTAAATAGGGCTCTTTTTCAGTGTTGAATTGCCACGCATACTTGTCGGTATTCATAGGAATAGACAGCGCCGTTGGCATCTTGATGAAAATGCTTTTATCTGAGCCACCGGTTTCCAGTAGCAACACCTCGTGCTTTGGGTTTTCTGATAAGCGGTTCGCTAGCACGCAGCCGGCAGAACCAGCTCCAACAATAATGTAATCAAATGTCTGCATATGTACTCCTACTGCGGCTTAAAACGGGCTCTCAATTTGGCTCATACCTACATAAACCGATTTGGTCTGTGTGTAGCTATTAAGCGTTTCAACGCCGTTTTCACGTCCAATGCCAGACTGTTTGTAGCCGCCTACAGGCATTTCAGCCGGAGAGTTACCATATGCATTTATCCAGCAAATACCGGCTTGAAGCTGGTGGATAACGCGGTGCGCGCGCTGGATATCCTTACTAAATACACCGGCGGCTAAGCCTAGCTCAGTGTCGTTCGCGCGTGCGATCACTTCGTCTTCATCATCGAAAACTAACACGCTCATTACTGGTCCGAAGATCTCTTCTTTAACAATAGTCATATCGTCAGTGCAGTCAGTGAAAATTGTTGGCTCAACAAAATAGCCATTTGGCGCAGATGCCGGAGAGGCAGCGTTCCCGCCGGTTAAAAGCGTTGCGCCTTCTTCTTTTCCTTTGGCAATATAGCTAAGTACTAGCTCTTGGTGCTTTTTAGAAATAAGTGCGCCTAGGTTTACGTTAGGGTCAAGCGGATCGCCCATAACAATATTGTTTTCGGTACGGGCTTTAAGCTCATCAATAAAGGCTTGATAAACAGAACGTTGAACGTAAACACGGGTGCAGTTAGTGCAGATTTCACCTTGGGTATAAAAATTACCAAGCATAGCGGCGCTAATAGCTTGGCTAATGTCGGCATCTTCGAATACCACAAGCGGTGACTTACCGCCAAGCTCCATTGTCACGTCTTTTAAGTTCGACGCAGCGGCGCTTTGCATCACTTTTTTACCTGTGCCTACTTCACCAGTAAACGATACTTTCTCTATGTCAGGACTGTTTGTAAGCCACTGACCTACTTGTGCTGCGCCTTGAACCACATTAAATACGCCGTCAGGTACGCCAGCTTCGGTGAAAATTTCAGCCAGTTTAAGCGCACCCATTGGGGTTTCTTCTGACGGCTTAAATATAAACGCATTACCTGCGGCAAGGGCAGGGCCTGATTTCCAGCAAGCGATTTGAATAGGGTAGTTCCATGCGCCAATACCGGCACAGATACCTAGCGCTTCTTTGCGCGTATAGAAGAAATCGCCACCCACAGGTTGCTGGGTACCTAGTTGAGTAGGAGCAAGGCCGGCATAGTACTCAATGACATCAGCGCCAGTTTCAATATCAACACAGTCGGCTTCTTGAATAGGCTTACCGGTATCGAGTACTTCAAGTTTAGCGAGTTCGTCATTACGCTCACGAAGCAATGCAACCGCTTTATTAAGGATTCGGGTTCTTTCAATTGGCATCATTGCTGACCACACTGAAAAACCTTCTTTAGCGCTTTTAATTGCTTCTTGTTGAATAAACTCATCAGCCACTTCTACGTGGTAAATTACCTCACCGGTTGCGGGGTTGGTTACAGCAAAGGTTTCTTTGCTTTTGTTTGCCATCGGCTTGCCGTGAATGAAATTCTGATAAGTCGGTAATGACATGCATAAACTCCTACTTTTAAAAGGACTAAAACTTTCGCCAATTTGCGGGTACTGCGAATTAACTTCTATTACAAATACCTAATACGTAGAAATAGTTTCAAAATGATAAATAGTGTTGAAACTATTTTCTTTATTGAAGTGCTAACTTGCACGAATAGAACACTTTCGTTTTGTAAAAGTCACCCTGTAAAAAACATCATTACCTACTGCGCCAATGACGCATTATTGAAGGTTTTAGGACGTAATGTCGCACGTCTTTTTACTGATGTTTTTATTTTAATTGGTTGTTCAATAAAAATAAATTGTATAGTGTTCTAACTATTGTTTCAACTTGTGAGCATTGTTACAGAAGCGGAATGGCTAGGAGTAACCTGCGAAGCTTGCTGGTAAGTGAGTGATTTTAAATGGTAAAAGTGTAAACATTAAATATATAAAGAATTAGCTATCCCCATGCTTAATTCCTTTTTGATTGACCAATTCAAGGTGCGAAAATGTTTAACTGAAACTAATTGAGTTGGAGGTAAGGGTTAACCTTGCGGGGCTAAAAGCAATTGCTCTTCGCAATTTGATACTGTTGAAAAGAGAAGTTAAAAGGGCAGCTTAGGCCCTTTCATCATTTGAGGTAAATATTAAGGTAGAGACTAAGCCTAAAACAGACAAGTAAGCGTCGATTTCGCTTTAGGTGCCTAAACTGCAATGGTAATAACCTGAGTTGATCGATAGGGTAGCAACATCACCTTTATTCCAAAACACTACGTTCTTGTTGTTGGTGTATTTTGCCCCCGATGCTGAACGTGATAACTGCACAATGTGATGGGTATTGTTCAATGATAAGGCCAATGTGTCAGGCCCCAGCGTATTTACACGTAATGTAGCGAGATTGGCATTAGGCGTTTCACATTTGTACGTTTTGGTCGACTCTTGTTCATTTGAGCCAACCACATCTTGTTTTTGCGATGACGCCAGGTCAGACAATTTCGTATCTACATTACTTTTTGCTGCGCTTGCCGTTTTGTTTATCGTCGATTGAGAAATCTGTGCAGCAATCGCTCTAATCGTTTCATTGCCACTACTGTCGTAAAGCACCAACCAAGTATTTTCCACTATCGAATAAGTTGCCGATGCGGCCAACATTTCGATGAAGCGTTGCTCTTGTTTCATCAGTGCAGGCGCACATGCCTTTTTGGTGAGAATAAGCTTATCAGTGGAAAAGGATTCAGCTGAGCTTTTATTACTAAATACCGTATCGGCTTCATCAACATCTAGCGCTCCGGTAAACTGATTACAACCTGTACTGCCGCTTACTCTGCTAGTGTCTCCGTTTGAATTTACGTTAAGCGTAACATGGCTGAAATCGATAATTCCTGCTCGGTCTATACTTTCAACCTGCCAATGACTGTCCGCTAACGTAAGTGGTTTGCCTTCGGTATGCTTTTCACTACCTTCACTTTCATTTGAATAGAGAGAGGAGACCGAGCTGCACGCTGTTAAAGAAAGAAGCGCAGAACCTGTCAAAGCCCAAAGGTACTTCCTGTAAGTCATGAAAACTCCAATTGTTTTTAATCAATTTCACTATGATTCGCGATAGCCAACTAAGTTCATCTTTAATCGTTGAGCTCAAATAGCACGAAGAGCACCACTATACCTCCACTTTGTCGTCAAAACGACAGTTCGTAAGCGAAAGAAGGGAGTAAACTAACATCTTGATATAACTTATGGGTGACGCAGTATGAAAAATTTAGAACAGCACTTGAGTGAGTACGCCAAGTACCACAGAGATCAAAGAAACATATACACCCATTATGTTGGTATTCCGCTAATTGTTTTCTCGGTTTTCTGTCTACTAAGTAAGCCTGCGTTTCTAGTTAGCGCGCCAATTTTTGAAGATATGATCATAAGCCCAGCGCTCTTTTTTTGGGCAATTGGTAATGCGTTCTACATTAAGTTAGATATAAAACTTGGCATAGTGATGACGCTTATCACGGGGGCTATGGTCTATTTCGCTCAACCTATCGCACAGAATGAAATGGGAACATGGCTTACTATCTCACTTGGCATTTTTATTGGTGGTTGGGTGCTACAGTTCATTGGTCATCACTATGAGGGTAAAAAGCCTGCGTTTGTCGACGACATAATGGGGCTGGCGATAGGACCACTATTTGTGCTTGCTGAATTGAGTTTTGAATTGGGCCTTAGAAGTGCACTTAAAGAAGAGATTGAACGCCGCTCCGGACCCATAAAGTAACTGCTTTAGACAGCGCGTTGAAACAACTAGTCTCAACGCGCTGTTATAACATAATCGCTAAGCTTTCATCTTCTCTATCGTTTCTTTACGCAATTGTATTTTAGACTCAGCAAAAGACTGTCTAGGCAACATCTTCAACTTTTCTGCATAACCCATGGCTGTCGCTAATACCTGCTCTTGAGGTACTGCAGCATCTAAAAAGCCCGCTTTTACCGCTTCACTGCCTTGATAAATACGTGAAAAAAGCAATGCTTCAGTTTGAGACGTATTCGCTAGTCTTGCTTTGGCTAGCTCCATACCGAAAGGCGGTAGCACCATACCAATGGCGGTTTCATTAAGCCCATACTTAGTATCTGCGTCTTTACCAATGCGCAGGTCAGCAGCCATAAGCATAATTGCGCCCATTGCAATGCTGTGACCTTCAGCTGCAACGACAACTGGTAGTGGGAAGCTATATAGGCGTACGATTAACTCAGCGCCTTTTGACACCAACTCGTGCTGTTTTGCTTTGTCGTCGGCTTTCATTACCGATAAATCAAACCCGCCGCAAAACTTGCCTTCACCACCGTATAATACAACCGCTTTTGCGTTTTGCTCTGCTTCATCTAAGGCATCGTTAAACTGCTGAATAAGCTCAAACCCAACGGCGTTAACTTTTCCGTCGTCAAAGGTGATTACTGCAATATCGTTATTAATAGCTAAATTAAACGCCATGGTATGTCCTGTCACTTTCTGGGGAGGAATTAATTTACGTTACACTCTGTTCAGCGCAACTTTCTAGCAGTGATTGTAGGTAATTGATTTCTTTTATGATAGTGCTTTAGGCTTCATCTTCGGGATATGTGCTATGAATATCGGTAATAATTCGCGGAAGTTCTGCAATAAGCTTCTTTTTATATCGACGTTGCTTGCGTCGCGCTTTCGCGTTATTAGGCCTCCACTGCGCTCGTTTATCTTTTACAATTCGCTCTAGGTATTGGCTGGCCTCTATTAAAATTGCGTCGTTAATGGTTGTTCGTTTTGTCATACTAAAACTCCAGTTTTAGCTGCTTATTGCGCCATTGTTTTGAGCGTTGGTTGAGTGCGTGAAGCGAGACACTCTCAGTGGCTATTTGTTTGGCAAGGTTTAATGCTGCGCTGGCTTGCTCGTCGGTCAGGTTTTGATAGGCCGGCGAGGGAATGACCTCATACCACGCACAGCCGACAATATTGTCTAAAATTACTCGCATAAAGCAGTGGTCATGATGTATTGGCCAGGCGTTTTTCTTTGCAGATGCAATAGAAGGGAGCACATTTTTCGCGTAGTGTAGAAATTCTAGTAGGTTCTTCGTGTGCTCCGTTGATTTTGAGAGATAAGCGTGTGGGAATTGGTTCTGAAGGGAAGGTGTGTGCATGCGTGATTTAGCCCTCGTCCAATTCGTTTACACACTTTTATTACGACATAGCAAGAGTTTACACGACACCAGTGAAATTCAGAGTTACACTATTTTTAGTTTTACTGTGTTTAGTTTATTGATTCTTAGTTTTATGAGTTTTAGCCTAGCGCTAAATGCTCATTATTAATTACATGGTTGGTTAATGCGCCCTCATTTAAAAATTCTTGTTATAGAAGATGCTGTTGATTTATTGGAACAAATCACCTCGAGTATAGGCAACACCATCACTTACTTTGACCGAAGTGACGTTGAAATAAGCCTGCTTGAAGCGAACTC
>NZ_JAFLMX010000339.1:0-1169 GCF_017849675.1 Alteromonas sp. AO-Serp | reverse complement strand
GTGCAGTGCCGCCCTTTCAATAGCAGGCATATTCAAACGCCAATTGAATTTGAAGGGGGCGGTAGCTTTTATCATCTCTCAATCTGGTCGCAGCACAGACATACTAAAGCAAACCGAGTCGGCCAAAAACGGCGGGGCGTTTACGGTTGCCTTCGTGAATGATGAAACATCGCCATTAGCCGAGCTGGCTGATGCCGTTATTCCTTTATCTGCCGGGGAAGAAAAGGCGGTTGCGGCTACTAAAAGCTTTTTAGCAACGCTGTCGGCGCTTCTTCATTTGTGTGCTTGTTGGAGCGAAAATACCTCGCTATTTAATGCGCTAAAAGCCGTGCCTTCGCAGCTAGAAGCGGTAATCAATGCGCCGTCTCAGCTAACAAAAGCCCATTTAGAAAATACGCGAAACACCATTGTTTTAGGGCGTGGCTTTGGCTATGCGGTTGGGCGAGAAGTAGCGCTTAAATTAAAAGAAGTATTGGGTATACACGCCGAAGCGTTTAGCAGTGCAGAGTTCATCCATGGCCCAGTGACGTTAGTTGAGAAAAAGCTGAAGCTTATTTCGTTAAATATAGAAGATGAGAGCGCACCTTTTCATCAAAACATGGTGCAAGATGTTAGATCCCGTGGCGGTGAGTGTATAGATCTGCAAGGCGGAGTAACGTCTTCACACCCAAGGCTGGACGCACTTTTACTAATGCAACGCTTCTATCTGGATATAGAGAAAATTGCCGTTGAATTAGGTTTGAACCCAGATACGCCACCCGGATTAAACAAGGTAACGAAAACCCAATGAAGACCATTATTCTGGCTGAAAAGGTACTGATGAACGGTGCCTGGCAGCATAATCAGGTGCTGAGTATTGAAAAGGGTGTGATAGCTGACATTGCACCTCTTTCTTACTTTAAGAAAGACGCAACGGCGACAATCAACGAGCGCATACGCGGTGCAGTTATTCCCGGCTACATCGACACGCAGGTAAATGGTGGTGGGGGCGCGATGTTTAATCATGCTCCCACGCTTGAAAGCATAAACGTGATGGCCGAGGCACATCTGAAATACGGCACCACCACATTGTTTCCAACGCTTATTACCGACGATATTGACACCATTGAACAAGCGGCAGATGCAGTAAGCGAGGCCATTGCACAGGCGCATCCCAGCGTTGAGGGGGT
>NZ_JAFLMX010000296.1:0-4418 GCF_017849675.1 Alteromonas sp. AO-Serp | reverse complement strand
TTAAGCTGGCGAATTTGGTTGTCGTACGACTGACCGCCGTATACTGGAAGTACTTTAATTTTTTGACTAAAGCTCGCATAAACCTGAAACGCCTCTGCAACCTGAATAGCTAGTTCACGGGTTGGGGCCAATACCAGTAATTGCGGCTTACGTTCTTCAGGATCGATATTTGCCAACATGGGCAGGGCAAACGCAGCGGTTTTTCCTGTCCCTGTCTGTGCCTGACCGAGTAGATCGTGCCCTTCAAGTAAAAGAGGAATACTCTCAGCTTGAATAGGAGACGGTTTCTCGTAGCCAACTTTTTCAAGGGCTTGTAAGATAGGTTCTGGTAAATTGAGGTCTTTAAATGTCATGTCGACAGTTGTGGTCATTAAGGATCCTGGTGCATTAAGTAAGGAGGGTGCGGCATACGATTAAACCGTACTTTTTCGGTTTATTATCGCAAGACGCTATACAGCGATGAACTGGCCTTTCGGGCGAGTTTATGAAGCGTATTCGTAGCGTATTTCGCGATATGCTTGCCAGCAGTGTTGCAAAAAAACATATTATATTCGAATAATGGCAAGGTTGCCACGAAATTGCACAGTTTAGATGAAATAATAGACAGTAAACCATGCGCTATTTTCAATGTGTAGCGATGTGACAATAAAAAGTTGAGGTAGGGCAAGGAATTACAATGACAAAAATGAAACCCAATACATTACTTAAACGCACAACGTTAGCGGTAATGCTGACCAGCGCGCTTTTATCTGGATGTAGTGAAAAATCAGTGGAAAGCCATTTGGCAGATGCAAGGAACTACGCCTCTTCTCAACAAATCGACGCCGCCATTGTTGAATATAAAAACGCCATTCAAAAAGCGCCCGATGCCGCAGCACCGCGCTTCGAACTTGGCAAGCTGTACTTGCAGCAAAGTAATTTTTCAGCTGCTGAAAAAGAACTCAACAAGGCAATGGAACTTGGGCATCCTGTTAGCCAAGTCATTCCTCTATTGTCGGTCGCTTACCAACAGTCAGGCGCAGAAAATGCGCTGGCCGAAGTAGATTATCGCGCAGAAGGGATGTCAGCAGTTGAATCAGCCGAGGTGGGTTTTTATAAGCTACAGGCTTTAATGCAGCTAGGTAAAAACGAAGAAGCTCAAACGCTACTGGCTGATTTATCAACCCTAGATACGAGCTCAGTCTATAAAGGCCTTATTGACAGTTATGCCTTTGTTTTAGACAACGACATGGATGGAGCGCTAGCCGCCACCGAGAAGCTGCGAGAACAAGCCCCCACCAATAAAGACGTGCTACAACAGTTAGCAAAAATTTATCTTCAAAAAGGTGAGCCGAGTAAAGCTGCCGAAGTCTACGGCGTGTATGTGAGTCAGTATCCTGACGACGTAACCAGCAAATTTGCCTATGCAGCGCTACTGATTGAAATAAGAGAGCTCGACAAAGCAGAACCTATTGTAGATGACTTGTTGACCTTAAATGAAAACCATCCGCTGCTTAATACCTTTAAAGGCATCATTGAGTCGGCCAACGAAAATTATGCTAAGGCCCTCGAACACTTGGAAATTGCCGTTCAAAATGGAAGAAGTGATCAGGTCGTGCGTTTGGTTGCGGGCTTCAGTGCATATCAAATTCAAGACTTTGAAGCGGCACAGCGTCACCTGACAATGGTGGCTTCTAGTCTTCCTGATAATCACCCTGGTCTTCGTATGCTGGCAGACAGCATGCTGCAGCTCGGTGAAAATGATGAAGCGCTTGAAGTATTAGCGAGGGTAGAAGGCGAGCAAGGTATTGATGCCGCACTATTCTCTAAGGCAAGTTATCAGCTTTTAAAAGACGGTAACGTAGTCGGTGCACAGCAAATGGTGGCAAAGTCTGAAGCGGTGAGTACCACAGCAGAAGATTTATCTCGCTTAGGTGTTTTGCAGTTATCATTAAATGATATTGATGGCTTAGTTAATCTTGAACAAGCCGTAGAGCAGTCGCCAGAGTCTGTGACGTCACAAGCCACATTACTTCGCGCCTACATTGCTACTAGTCAGCTTGAAAAAGCAAAAAGCGCGGCGAAAGAGTGGCATGAAAAGTCACCTGAAACTGCAGCGCCGCTTATTTATTTAGGGAATATTGCGACGGCAGAGGGAGCCTACCAAGAGGCCGCCCAATATCTAGATAAAGCTAGCGAGCTAGAAGGTGCAAAGAATGAGGTGTTTTACTCTCGCGCTAAATTACTGGTAGCCGAAGGTAAAAAAGATAACGCGATTTCCTTTGTTCGCGCCTTTATTGATAAGAACCCCGCCGATGTACAGGCGCTAGCGCTATGGTTTGCCCTCGCAACGGAAAAGGGGAACGCACAGGACGTTATCAAGCATACTCAAACACAGTTCAACACCAATAAAACAAATCTGAACTTAAGACTTCTTCTTGCAAGAATGTACTCGTTAAACAGTCAGCTTGATAAAACGGTTTCGCTTTTGTCAGATGTAGAAGGTAATGAAGCGTCGCCACAAGCGTTTTGGAACTTAAAGGGTCAAGCGCTTATCGCCACCAACAACGTAGAAGACGCGACAGCGTTTTTTGATCGTTGGCTATCGTTTTACCCGCAAGATAAAAATGCGGTATTGGGTAAGTTGTTGATTGTCGACTCTCAAAAGCAATTTGATCAGGGGCTGACGTTAACCAATAAGGTGTTGGCTAAACGTCCAGATGCACAGTTAACCTTATTGAAAGCTTACTTTCACAGTCGACTTGGGCAGGCTAAACCTGCATGGGAAATCATTAATAGCACGGCCGATGATGTTAAGGCTCTGCCTTTCGTTAGAGGCGTAATAGCGCGCTTACATCTTATCGATAAAGCGCCTGAGCAAGCTGTAGAGCATGCCAAAGCCGCCTATGACGCTACGCCTAACTCAGATAACGCTTTGTTGTTGATTGCGGCGCTTGAGATGTCGGGTAAAAAAGCTCAGGCATTTACGTTTCTTGAAAAACACGTTCAGGCGCACAGTAACGACATTCCAAGTGCAATGCTGTTAGCAGAGCGTCAAATCGGCAAAGACAGAGCTGCAGCCATTAAAACCTATGAGCAGGTGCTAACTAAAACACCGGATAACTTTGTTGTCTTAAACAACTTAGCGTATTTGACGTTTGAAGACAAAAACCTTACTCGAGCTGAAGAACTCGCTAAAAAAGCCGTATCACTGCAACGTGAGAACGCTGACGCAGTAGATACGCTAGCGCAAATTTATGTTGCTAAAGGTGATAAAGCCGCTGCCCTCAAACTGTACGAAGAAGTTTCTGCACGTCCTATTGCGAACGACGATGTGTATTTAAATCACGTGAGTGTGTTGCTTGAACTCGATAAAAAAGCGCTTGCCTCGCGCAAGCTAGCAAGTCGAGAGTTTAAGTCTGAAGCTGCAAAACAAAGGGCTGAGTCGCTTAAGCAGCAGTACGGGATTTAGGCTCGTATAGCTTATTATGCCTTAGCTTTAATCTAAACCTTCCATTTGCGAGAAACTAAAAAGGCCACATCACTGTGGCCTTTTTCAATTGCGCTATTCGGATAGAACGCACTTAGCTGGTTTTGTTTACCGTGCTATTTTGATTATTAGCGGCAAGCTGTGCCTTTAGCTCTCGTAGTTCTTTCATTACATCTTGAAGGGTTGGCTCTACGTTTCCTTGTGCAATTTGCTCTTCAAGTAAAGCGGCTTCTTTTTCTGCTCGTGCTTTTTCGTTTTCTCTTTCCATCACGTTCACCACGATCCCAATCACCATGTTCAAGAACGCGAACGCAGTAAAGAAAATAAAGGTAAGGTAGAAAATCCAGCTTAGCGAGTAAACCTCCTGAGTCTCGTACATTACATCGGTCCAATCTTCGAATGTCATAATTCTAAAGAGCGTTAGCATCGAGATAGTGATATCGCCCCACAGCACGGGATTGATGGTTTCGAATAAAGTACTGCCTATAGCTGCGTAAATGTAGAAAATGATAAACATCAACAGCATGACATATGCTAATTGGGGCAGTGCTTTAACCAAAGAAACTAATAAGATCCTGAGCTCGGGAATGATCGAAATCATACGCAATACGCGGAACACACGCACCAAACGGGCGATAAGTGCCAGTTCGGTATCGTCTGCCGGAATGAGACTAATAACCACAATCAGTGTGTCAAACCAGTTCCAAAAGCTCTTGAAAAAGTAGCGTTTACGTTTTTCAGCCAAAAATCGTATGGTGATCTCTGTCAGGAAGAATGCACTGATAAACCAATCTAAGAATAACGTGATGGATGACATGCCTGCTGGCAATTCATAGGTTTTGGCACCTACGAGAAGCGCTGAAATAACGATAACGCTAATTACAAAGGCTTCGAACCATTTATTGGCTCGAATGCGCTCAAATTTATTTTGAAGTTCAGAGGCTTGCAT
>NZ_JAFLMX010000241.1:0-3132 GCF_017849675.1 Alteromonas sp. AO-Serp | reverse complement strand
GCGCATTGATTACCGCTTCTAGCTGCGAAGGCACGGCTTTTAGCGCATTAAATAGCGAGGTATTTTCGCTCCAACGGGCACACAAATGGAGAAGCGCCGACAGCGTTGCTAAAAAGCTCTTAGTAGCCGCAACCGCCTTTTCTTCCCCGGCAGATAAAGGAATAACGGCATCAGCCAGCTCGGCTAATGGCGACGTTTCATCATTCACGAAGGCAACCGTAAACGCCCCGCCGTTTTTGGCCGACTCGGTTTGCTTTAGTATGTCTGGGCTACGACCAGATTGAGAGATGATAAAAGCTACCGCCCCCTTCAAATTCAATTGGGGTTTGAATATGCCTGCTATTGAAAGGGCGGCACTGCACACAGGAATACCCATTTCGGTTTCAAAGAGATATTTTCCAAACACGCCGACATGATCTGACGAGCCGCGACCAATAATATAAATCAAGTTAGGGTTTAATTGCTGTAACCTACCCGCTAACTGACTGATCGCTTCATCATTCTTATCTAACTGCTGTGCAATAACTGACGGAAACTCTCTGGCTTCTTTTGCCATTATAGATAAACTCATTTCTCACCTTCTTTGTGATTAAACGCGGCTTTTGCATGATAAATAGCACCTTGCTGCGGCGTAGCTTTACAGGGTACTAAACGCGCTTTGATGGATTCTGAAAAATAGGCTGAATAAACATTGCTAAGCCCACCTATCATGGCTAAACAATGGTTGTGATCTGCAAGAAGTCGCTTTGCCATACGCTCAATGTAAACGGCACCCTCTTCAAAAAGTGCGGTAACCTTGTTTTGCTTTGTGTATAGCAAAGGCAGCATACGTTCTACCAAGGCGGCATAGTGATGGGTGTTAAATTCCGCACATTTCGCTACGATTTCTTGGGTACATGATGATTGCAGGGCGTTACACACTTCTGCTGCAAGTTCATCCTTTTCTTCCAACTCATCTAAACACAATAGCGTGTGCTGCACTGCCTTTAAGCCTAGCCAAGCCCCACTGGCTTTGTCGCCGATAGGAAAACCGTGCCCACCAACATCTTGAAAAGATTCACCTTGCCACATGGTGCCCGATGAACCCGTACCAATAATTATCGCTGCTCCCGGGTTTCCGTTATGTGCGCCAACGCATGCGGCGTGTAAATCGCTTAACACGTGTAGCGAATGAAACGGGTGCTGCCATTGTTCAAACTGTTGCTTCGCAGACTCAATGTTCGCGCCAGCTAGACCTGCGCCCACCACGCACTGCGACAGCGAAATTTGCTCAAATGTGTTGGCGTTCCCCGCATTCGAAATAGCGATATTAATCGCATCTACTATCGACGCTTTAGCTAAATCGCTATTGCGCATAATATTGGCGGGGCCACTTACGCCCTCACCCAAGACATTTCCGTCAACGTCTTCTAATCGTGCTCGGCACTTGGTGCCACCACCGTCTATGCCAATAAAAAATAAATCAGAGCTCATTTAAACATCTCAGTATAGATAAATGCATAGATGCACTTGGTAAAAACATGACAACGCTGTCATTTTAACCAATAAAAACAGGCGCTTACAGCTGCACCTGTCGACTCATTTGCTGTGTTCCCGCAATTCTAGCGCGAACAGTTGCGTTCCCCTTCACTTCAACAGGAGCGGTAAAGGTTTCCCACTTATTATCTGAAGTTAAGTACTCCATCGTAAGGCCAGACACTGGCTTTATATGTAACTTACCATTGTTAATTACCGCTGCTGGCGTAGGTACACGCACATTCACTCCCTGCTGCACTAGCGCGGGTGCATGGCGGTTGAATAACGCTAACTCAAACGCTTGCCAGTCGCTTGCCTGCAGGTTTACTAAACCGCCTTTTTTATGAATTGCTTTCGCGTTTTGTTGCCATGGAGCGTAGTGCCAAGCCCGTTCAGCCAAGGCCAATAGTCGGGGAAACACCATATATTCCACGGCGTCTTGATTCACGGTGACTTCCGACCATAGCTGCCCCTGAATACCGATTACTGATGATGTGTCGGCCTCAGCAGAACTGCTGTAACTGTGGCCCATACGGTCGGTCCATACATCGGCATGAAGCGGCAGCTGTTCGGGCATAAACGAAAATACTTTTTCCGTATCGGTTGCCCGTGAGCCCCAGTAATAGCCAGGCTCATAAGGATTGCTTTGGTAAGGAAAGTCAAAATAAAGCACGTCTGGAAACGAGAGTACTACCGGAATATTTTCCTTGGCGAAATGCGATACTGTTTTCTCTCCACCCGCAGCAAGAAGATGCCAAACGTTGGTATAAGCGCTGCTGTTATCCAGTGTATTTACGGCTTTTTCCATGCCATCGCTCCAGCCACCAATTGCTATATTGTGCTTTTGCGCAATTTTCTGCACTTCGGTAACAAACGCTGGCAGTATTTCATCTGCTTTTTGACCTTTAGCAGCGCACACAGGGGATTTCACCCAAGCACCGGCGGTTTCATCGGCGCCAACATGGAAATGCGTCAGCGGAACGTTGGCCTTTTCATGCAGTGATTTCACAGCAGTAAGTACGGTTTCGATAAAATGATAGCTGCTATCTAAACAGGGGTTTATGGTGTTATCTGAATAGAATTGAACGCTTTCATATTGGGTTTTATCTTCTTTATCTACCAATAAAAACTCATTTGCAGCATCTAAGTCACCCTCTGCCATAAGCCGCTTGTAGCGCGCATTCATAGCAACAATTGCTGCGCGGGCATGGCCAGGCATATCAAGCGACGGAATAACTTCAATGCCGCGCGCATGCGCCATTGTTAAAATTTCAATGTAATCTTGCTGCGTAAGAAAGCCGTTACCTGTAGCACTTTTAAAAGGTCCGCTTCCCAGCTGAGGCAGCAAGCACTGTGTTTCAGACAAATCGTGGCATCGAAACGCACCAATTTTGGTAAGTTCGGGCAATGCATCGATAGCTAATCTCCAGCCCTCGTCATCACTTAGGTGTAGGTGTAGCTTATTGAGCTTATAGGTAAACATTTGGCGAACAACAGATTCAATCGCGGCTTTTCCCGGAAAGTGTCGAGCAATATCTAAGTGCATTCCGCGAAATTCGAATCGTGGCGAGTCTGCAATTTCAGTGATAGGAAAGCGGCCTTGCTGCGCATCAAATA
>NZ_JAFLMX010000076.1:0-7035 GCF_017849675.1 Alteromonas sp. AO-Serp | reverse complement strand
CCTTGGCGAAGCGACTGCTTGGGCAAGAAAGAAAGTGGCGGCGATAATGGATGAAAAAGCATTAGGGCGAAATGTAGATGAAGTAAAACAAGACAAACTTGCTGTAGCCATGCCCCATAAACTGATAACAGAGTTCACCAGCTTCGTTGCTATTGAAGAAAAAATAGCAAATACACAGCGCATACCGTCTTCCACCGAAAACGTAAGAAACCTAATGCCACAGGGAACGCAATTCAGACAAATCAGTTACCCCCAAACCGCAGCGGGTGTATCTGAACATGTCGTATTAGGCATGATTGCCATACTTTTATTGTCGCTTTTTCACAGCATCGCCTTTTTGCGAAACAAGGGGGGGACGAGGTTAGCACCTTAAACTCATTTCTTTATTTTTTGACTTAATATGGCTTGGACAAACAATGATTAAATACGCTTTTACCATCATCTTAGTCTTGATCGCCACAGCCAGTTTTGGCAAAGCTAGCTGGATATTATTGAAAGCTGAACTGGCGCAATATTTAATTCAATCTTCGTGGGAAGAAACGCTAGCCACTGGCGCTAACCAGAAGCCTTGGCGTTGGTCTGATACTTGGCCAGTGGGCAAGCTGGTTCATGCAAAAAGCGAGACGCAGCTGTATGTACTAGAAGGCGCACAGGGAAACGCCCTTGCATTTGGCCCTGGACACCACACCGACTCGCCCCCACTCGGACAGGGTGGTAGTGTGATTGGCGGGCATAGAGATACTCACTTCACGTTCTTAAAGAAGGTGAGAGCCAGAGATATTATGCAATTACAGTTGCCGAACTCACAGTGGGTAACCTATCGGGTTGTATCGAAGACGATAGTCGATGCCGACTCGGCAATGAAAGTAGATGTAAATGGGCAGCAGCTCTATTTAGTTACCTGCTACCCATTTAATGCGGTATCAACACAAAGTAATTTACGCCTTGTTGTTGAGCTGGTCGAAACTGAAACCCAGCGAACCTGAATAGGTTCGCCCACAATTAATTAGCCGCTTGTTTCGACGAAAATACGCTGTACAAGGCAGGTAACACAAAGAGTGTTAAAAGCGTTGCAGTAACCAGCCCACCTACGATAACACTTGCGAGCGGCCGCTGAATTTCAGCGCCGACACCGTTAGACATTAACATGGGTACTAACCCTAATGCAGACGTTACCGCCGTCATCAAAACCGGCCTTAGCCTGGATGTAGCACCAGTGAAAACAGCGCTTTTAACAGCCATTCCCCCTTTCACCCGTTGGTTAATACTTTCCACCATCACTACGCCATTTAAAACGGCAACACCGAATAGTGTTATGAAACCGACTGAACTTGGTACTGACAGATATTGGCCGGATAAATACAAAGAGAACACGCCTCCTATGATGGCAAGTGGCACATTAATCAGTATGAGCATCGCTTGACCCAGAGAATTAAACGCGAGGTAAAGCAACACCGCAATCAATACCAAAGAAAGCGGCACGATGAGCGACAATTTTTTCTGAGCACGCTGTTGGCTCTCAAACTGCCCGCCTATTTGCACCGTATACCCTACGGGCAAATTCACCCTTGAAGATATGGCGCTTTGTATCTCTTGAACCACGCTGCCCATATCTCTTCCTTGGACGTTCGCTTGCACCACTACGCGACGCTGAACGTCATCTCGGCGTATTTGCGGAGGTCCGGATTCATAAGATACCGATGCCACATCGCCAATACGAAGCCAGGCACCACTGGGCGATTGAAGTCGAATATCTGCTATGGTGTCGCTGCTTTTTCGTGCGCTTTCTTTTAACCTAACGTAAATATCGTAGCGTTCATTTCCGTTAATGATTTGACCTGCGGCGACACCTCCTACCCCGTCTTGTACCACTTCCATTATGTCACTCACCGATAAGCCATAGCGTGATAACGCTTGTCTGTCAGGAGCAATAACCAGCTGAGCTTCCCCCACAATTTGTTCCATCGCCACGTCTCTTGTTCCTTTTACGTTTTGAATAACGCTCTCTATTTCTCGTCCTTTAGCACTTAGAACAGCCAAGTCTGGCCCAAATAATTTAACGGCTAGCTGTGCTTTCACACCGGAAAGCAGTTCGTCTACACGGGTGGCAATAGGCTGAGAAAAGTTAAGTAGAAGGCCGGGGAACTGCGACAATTCAGCCTGCATTTTTTGCTGTAGCTCATCACGATTTCTCGCGCTTTGCCACGTTGAAACAGGCTTCAACCCGATGTAAATTTCGATGTTGTTGACCGGTTCTGGGTCGCCGCCTATTTCAGCACGGCCTATACGACTTAGCGCATAAGTTACTTCGGGAAACGCCAACAGCTTTTCTTCTAACGTTGAGGCTACCGCTAATGAAGTCTCTAGGCTTGAAGACGGTGCCAAGGTAACACGCAAGTTTATTGTTCCTTCTTCTAGCTCAGGAACAAACTCGGTGCCAATTTTTGGCACAAGGGCAACAGCAGAAACCAGAAGCAGACCAACCAGTAACACTAGCCACTTGGTATGCAGCAACGTAAAAGAAAGTGCCCGTTGGTAAGCGCGCTCAACAGGTATCAACAAAGCACTCGGCTTCACATTCCTAGTTCGCTTGAATAGAAATGTGGCTAAGGCTGGAACGAAGAACAACGCAACGACAGTGGCACAAAGTACAGCAAGCATAATACTGATAGCCATAGGCTGAAAAAGCTTGGCTTCTACTCCCTCAAAACTAAACAAAGGAGCAAAGACCACTAGAATTATCGATGCAGCGAAAAAGATTGGTCTGGCGACTTCCTTCCCCGCTAGTTTTACAGATGATTTGAAAGATTGGGCATCTTCATGCGAGCTCGAAGTGTTGGCATTTAATCGCTTAAAGATGTTTTCAACCATCACAACGGAACCGTCTACTAACATACCAATAGCCACCGCTATTCCGCCAAGCGACATCAAATTTGCAGACAGCCCCATGAAAGCCATGATGGCCAACGCCATTGCTATGGCGATTGGAATGGTAATTAGCACAAGAAACGTAGCGCCCACGTTCATTAAAAATAGAGCGAGAACGATGGTGATAAAAACGAAGGCGATGGTCAATGCCTTAACTACGGTAGAAATTGCTTTTTCAATCAGGTTTGCCTGATCATAAAAAGGCGTGAAACGTACCCCTTCGGGTAACGCTTGATTAATAAGCGCAACTCTTGAATTTATGCCATCAATGGTAGCTTTGGTGTTAGCCCCCATCCGTTTTAATACTATGCCTGTTACCACTTCACCATACTGTTCTACCTTGCCATCAGATGCCCTTTGAGACAGAGTGACCGCGCCCTGCCGTATTTCAGGCCCTGTTTTAACATCAGCAAGATCAGACACAGTTACCACCACGCCATCTACCGTTTTTACCGGCACCTGCTCAATATCGTGAATTCCCTGCTCACCACTTGCGAACCACCCCGTTCCACGCACAACAAGTTGTTCTTGCCCCCGTTCAAGATACCACCCGCCAACATTAGTGTTATTGCGTTGCAACGCTGCAACAAGGTCCTGTTGAGATAACCCATAAGCAAGTAACTTTGACGGATCTACGTTCACTTGGTACTGGCGAACTTCCCCACCAAACGACAACACATCCGTTACGCCATCTACGGGCATAAGTAGCAACTTTACTACCCAGTCGTTAAGGCTTCTCAGCGCCATTGCATCATATTTCGCCCCGTCATCTGCAATGAGGGAGTATTGATAAATTTGACCTAGCCCAGACGTATTTGGCCCCATTTCTGGCGTTCCTACGTTTTCAGGAATGAAGGATTTTGCTGTTTGCAAGCGCTCGAAAACAAGCTGACGGGCAAAGTAAATATCGGTCCCCTCTTTAAACACAACGGTAACCGCTGAAAGCCCGGTTTTAGAGATGGAGCGCACTTCTTCAACATCTGGCAATGCATACATTACAGCTTCAATTGGGTAGGTAATAAGTTGCTCAATCTCTTCTGCGGCAAGCCCCGGAGCTTCGGTATTCACGCTTACCTGAACATTGGTTACATCAGGGAAAGCATCCAAATTCAGCGACGGCAAAAGCATCGCCGAACCCGCAATTATGCCTAACAGCAGCCCAACCACTAAAATACTATTGTCTACCGACCAATCTATTATTCGATTAAACATAATTGGCCTCCTAATGGTTGTGCGGATCAAATCCGCTTTTCGCTAGTTCAGAGGCGACAAAGAATGCACCGTGGGTAACAATCCGCGTTCCAGTTTCTACGCCCTCTATATGTCGATATTCGCCTAGCGCTTCCCCTCGCTGAACCTCAACAGGGGTAAATGCCCCCGACGCTTCGTTTTCAACATAGATAACCCAGTCTCCGTCGTTACTTCTCACCATTGCGGTTTCAGGTACTGCCATTACAGGAGATGGAGTGGGCACATTAAACAGTACGTCGACGAACATACCGGCATGAAGGCTATGGGTGGTATTGCGTATAGCTTAGCGGACAGTGCGAGTGCGGGTAAGTGGATCGATAATGTGCGATTGTTGAATAACCTGCGCGGTAAAATGTTCACCGTTAAATATGACTTGCGCCGTATCGCCTACCTGAACAGGAAACGCGCTGGTGGCTGGCAAGCTGGCCTCTATCCAAATATCGCTCTCGTCTGCCAGCAACATGACTGTTTCGCCAGCTAACACCCTTTGCCCTTGCATGAAGTTGTCTTGCAACACCACGCCATCGCGCACGGCGACAAGCTCATACTGACCGAAAGCGTCAACGTCTAAAGCAGTGATGCTTGAAATCGCGTTAGGAGTAAGTCCAAATGCAATTAGCTCACCGTAGCTCGCTTTGTAACGATTCTCAGCTTCAACTAACGCGCTTTCGCTTATGGTGTTTTTGTCTAGCTTTTTTGCACGACTGTAATTGGATGAAGCAATCAGAAATTCGGCTTGAGACTGGGCAATGGTTTCGCTGAACAAGGTGACAAGCGCCTGCCCTTTTTCCACTTCATCCCCAAGAGCCGCGTGTCGACTAATCACTACCGAGTCAGTCCGAGGAGACACCAAAGAGCTTGAGTATCCATTTACTTTCACTTCACCAGGCGCGTAAACGCGCTGATTATAAATACGAGGTTCTATTACAGAGGTTTGAACGCCTGCAAGTTGCCTTTGCTGCTCAGTAAGGACTACCTCCTCAGGCTGGTGATTTTCCTCATGTTGGTGATTCACCTCAGATTGATGATTTTCCTCAGGCTCGTGCGCTTTCTCATGCTGATGCGAGTCACTTTCTTGTGTAAGGAAGTACTGAGTAGGTGCATCAATGTTCTTGTCGTTTTCTATCGCTGTAGTTGCGCGGCTGACAGGCACGCACAACAATGTCGTCAGGACTGCGCCTACGACCGTTTTAGAGTTCTTCATAATGATCTCAACGTTTGTTTTAACTAAATTTTTTCCACGGCGCCAAAGGGCCAATTAGTTCAAACGTTAAGCAATGGGAGGGCGGTAAATGAAACTACTTATTCGAAAGGGAGAAGCCCCTTCTTTGAGAATTTTTCCCGAGTTAACAAAAGCAATGTTTGGAGAATAGGCTTTTACTAAAACCCAAGAAAAATGACTGCCGCTGCAATGTCCACAGTGATGGCAATCGTTTATGTTGTGATCATCATCACCGACGTCAGTAACTTGATTTTCAGCAACACTTTTCGTGTCAGAGGCATGATCGTGAACCGTCTCAAGATGCTGTGCATCGACTTGGTGAGCGTCTAACAAAGCTGACACTGCATTAAACGATTGCAACACAATCGCTAGTATTAGCAGTATTTTGACAGCAAAGTTTCGGTTCACAATCAATATCTCTTAAGGGAGTCGTTAGTAAATTATCAAAAATACACGACCAATGCGAACAACCTATCGCGTTTAACCTGTTTTCTAGCGAGTAACAGATTCAATGTGCAGCGAAGAAAACGTGCCGTTCCAGACTTGCTCACCAATGGAGACATTTTCAAAGCTAATATCGTCGGCATTTTCTAGGATAAGAATTTCTTCTGCTTCCTTAATTTTAATGTCTTTAAACTTAACGTTATGCACAGGAGCTGCGTCTGGAGCGTGAATTTCCAAAACCGTTCCTACATTTTCTACCGTTAAATCTTCAATAATAATGTCGGTATAGGTAGCCGGGAAATTACCATGTAAATTACTTGGGTAGTTTAGCTGGAACCAGAATAAGTGCTTAAACGAAGCCACTTTACTGCCTCTAATTCGAACCATTTCTACGCGCCCGCCTCTGTCTAAGTTGCTTTTAAAACGATATGCTGAGTCTCCCTCATGCAAGACATTGTTCTCGAAAAATACGCGCTTAATGCCGCCTGACATTTCCGAACCAAGACCAATACCGTCTTCACCACCTAAATCATTGTTTCGTGCAACAATGTCTGTGCTAGGTATACCTATATTTCGACCGTCGGCGTCTCTGCCAGACTTAATAACGATACCGTCATCACCGGTTCTAAAGTGATTATTTTCAGCAAGCACAAACTGGCTCGACTCAATGTCTAACCCATCGTTGTTGTACAGGTGACTTTCTACCTTCACTCGTCTTACCGTAGCGTGAGACGTATAAACCAGATGATTAACCCAAAACGGGGAATTCAGGGCTGTATAATCTTCAAGCAGCACACGCTTGGCGTGGAAAAACTGAATAAGCGGAGGGCGCAAGTAATGCCCTTCACCGAACTGACGCTTCTCTACTGGAACGCCATCAAACCCCATTTTACGAAGCGCATGCATATCTGTATTTTGTTTCTCATACCAGCCAATGAACGCCGATTGGGCATTTCCGTCGATAGTGCCTTTACCTGTAATGGCCACATCTTCTACATTTAGCGCGTAAATTAGCGGTGAATAGGTAAATACCTCAGTCCCCTCCCAACGGGTTTTAACCACGGGTAAGTAGTGCGAAGGGTCGCCGGAAAACAGCAGAGTAGCGCCTTCCTCTAGGTGCAAGTGCACTTTGCTTTTAAGACGAATAGGACCGTCTACTTGCCATGTTCCTTTGGGCACAACAACAATAC
>NZ_JAFLMX010000327.1:0-17450 GCF_017849675.1 Alteromonas sp. AO-Serp | reverse complement strand
AATGTACTTGATAGCTTAATCAAGCTTCATAAAGTGGATTATAAGAAAGCGGGGCTTGAGCACTTAGGTAAAGGTGCTGGCTATATAGAGCGTCAATTAAGCGGGTGGAGCGAGCGCTATAGTAAAGCAAAAACCTGGAATGTCCCCTCGGGTAAAAAAATAATGCGATGGCTAGAAAACCACATGCCCGCTAATGAACGCATTTGTATTACTCACAATGACTTCCGATTCGACAACGTGGTGTTAAAGCCAGATAACTATACGCAAATTATTGGTGTGTTGGACTGGGAACTCGCTACTTTGGGCGACCCGCTTATGGATTTGGGTAATACCTTGGCGTATTGGGTACAAGCGGATGATGACTTTTTGGCTCAATCAACGCGCCGCCAGCCTACTCACTTACCCGGTATGCTAACTCGAAAGCAGGTGGTTGCGTACTACTGCAAAGAGATGGAAATAGATGTAGATGATTTTACCTTTTACGAGGTATACGGGCTTTTCCGTTTAGCCGGTATTGCCCAGCAAATTTACTATCGATACCACCACAAGCAAACCAATAATCCAGCGTTTAAAAACTTTTGGATCTTCATTCATTACTTAATGTGGCGTTGTAATAAGGCCATAAAAGCATCAGGAAAACGATAATGACAACAAGACGCAATATTCTGATCACAGGCGCGAGTTCAGGCCTAGGCAAGGGAATGGCGATTGAGTTTGCCAAACAGGGTTGTAACCTAGCCCTATGCGCAAGACGCTTTGAGAATTTAGAAAAATTGAAAGACGAATTGCATTCAATTAACCCAAACATTGACGTGTATATTCGCTCGCTGGATGTCAATGATCACGATGCGGTGTTTGAAGTGTTTGACGCATTCAAAGATGACATGGGAACCCTTGATAGAGTCATTGTGAACGCAGGAATGGGCAAGGGCGCGTCGATTGGTACGGGGTATTTTCACGCTAACAAGCAAACGGCGGTGACTAACTTTGTGTCGGCGCTAGCACAATGTGAAGCGGCAATGGCTATCTTTAGGGCGCAAAATAGTGGTCATCTTGTGACGATTTCATCTATAAGCGCGGTGCGCGGCTTTAGGCGCGCCATGACTGTATACGCAGCAACAAAAGCAGGGCTTACATCAATGACAGAAGGCATTCGAATGGATGTAATGAATACGCCAATTAACGTCACCTGTATTCACCCCGGTTTTATTCGCAGCGAAATAAACGAAAAAGTAGAGAAAGTACCGTTTATTGTTGATACCGATGTGGGCTGTCGCGCTATGGTCAATGCAATCAATAAAGAAAAAGCGAATGCGTTTGTGCCAAGCTGGCCGTGGGCCATCCTTCACTGGATCATGCGTATTGCACCGGCAAGCTCAATAAGGAAGATGAGCTGATAAGTGGATAGCTGGGGGAGGAGCACACCGCGAAGACTTTTTATCTAGTGACAAAGCTCGCCTAGTGGTGGGCTTTATGCCTTTAAGTCTAAATTTGGAATCAGTAACCCATGCTAATTAGCGTCGATTACAGATACAAAAAAAGCGCCGAAGGGCGCTTTTTTAACTACTAATCGTAAAGATTAACCTAGTGCTTTGATTTGTGCAGCTAGACGGCTCTTATGACGAGCAGCTTTGTTCTTGTGAATCAAGCCTTTAGTAGCCATTCTGTCAAGTACTGGAGTAGCAGCAGTAAGTGCAGCTTGTGCCGCTTCTTTGTCACCGCTTGCAATTGCAGCGATAACTTTCTTGATGCTTGTACGAGTCATTGAACGACGGCTAGCGTTGTGCTGACGACGCTTTTCGGCTTGGATTGCACGCTTCTTAGCAGACTTAATGTTAGCCAAGGTGTAACTCCCAAAATAAATTCATGTCAAAAACGAGGGTGCGGATTGTGCCTACCAAACGCCCAAATGTCAAACGATTTAAAACTTAAATCGTTCCGCGTTAAAACGCGCAAGCTATTGAACACAAAGTATGCTCAACACGTTGCACATTCTTTGCGACATTTCTCTGCGACATTTTTTGAAAGAGATCCGCAGTGGTATTCTTTCAAGACATTTTAGCGATAGACATGCATAAACGACAGCACCCCATACCGGGCGCGGATTATAACAAGAAAGTTGTTAAAGATGCACAACTATTTTGAAGAAATCGTTTCGCCTGCGATAGCCTTTGGTTATTATGGCTCGCTTGCAACCTAGCGTTGCCGCTTTGCGGTTAGCAGACGCCTTTGACTATCTTTTAAATGGCTGATGCTATTCAGCCTATTCTTTACCTCTTATTGGAAGTGTGACGTGTCACGGAAGTTAATAAAATCTGGTCTTATCGTCAGTATTATGACCTTGGTCTCGCGAGTATTAGGCCTGGTGCGTGATGTTGTTGTTGCCAAGCTTATGGGCGATGGAGCAGCCGCTGACGTATTTTTCTTTGCTAACAAAATTCCTAATTTTCTTCGTCGTCTATTCGCTGAAGGTGCATTTGCACAAGCGTTTATTCCGGTATTAACCGAAGTCCACGAGAACGACGATAAAAAGCAGCTTAGAGAGTTCGTTGCAAAAGTCAGCGGTACATTAGGCGCTATTGTTTTTGTAGTTTCTATTATAGGGGTAATAGCATCTCCTGTTTTGGCGGCTTTATTTGGTACAGGCTGGTTTGTGGCGTGGCTCGAAGGGGACGAGGCCGGAGATAAGTTTGTGCTCGCGTCGACCATGTTAAAAATTACCTTTCCTTATTTGGCGTTTATCTCTCTGACTGGGTTGGCAGGGGCGATACTCAATACGCTCAATAAGTTTGCGGTTGCTGCCTTTACCCCTGTTTTACTTAACGTATGCATTATTGCATGCGCAATATACTTAGCACCTACGCTGGAGCAACCCGCATACGCGCTAGCGTGGGGTGTGTTTATCGGCGGTATCGTACAGTTCTTGTTTCAACTACCGTTTTTGTTCAGGGCAGGGCTCTTGGTAAAGCCAAAGTGGGGCTGGCATGACGAAAACGTGGTAAAAGTACGCACCCTGATGATCCCTGCCTTATTCGGTGTGTCAGTAGGGCAAATCAATTTGTTGTTTGATACCTTCATCGCCAGCTTTTTAGTTACCGGTTCTATTAGCTGGTTATACTATTCAGACAGGCTGCTTGAATTTCCCCTAGGGTTGTTTGGTATTGCCATCGCAACAGTCATTTTACCTACGCTATCCCGAAACCACGTCAGTAATAACCCCAAAGCGTTTGCTGCGAATATCGATTGGGCGTTTCGCATGGTGTGTTTATTGGGCATACCTGCTGCAGTGGGACTTGGCGTGATGGCAAGGCCTATTTTGACCGTTATTTTTCAGCGCGGCGCGTTTACTGCTGAAACCGCTATTATGGCGTCTTACTCGCTTACCGCGTACTCGTTTGGCTTGCTCAGCTTTATGTTGGTAAAAATTCTCGCGCCAGGTTTTTACTCCCGCCAAGACACCAAGACGCCAGTGAAATTTGGTATTTGGTGTATGGTCGCAAACATGGTGTTTAACCTTATTTTAGCGATTCCGTTTGGTTATGTAGGGCTTGCTGTCGCTACCAGTATGTCAGCTACGCTTAACGCCGCTTTGCTTTATATAACACTGCATAGACAAGGTGTATTTGCGTTAAGCCGCACATCGGTTTTGTTTATTGCCCGTGTGGTTATTGCAAGTGCTGCCATGGGCGGGCTTATTTATTATCGCGATCAAGGCTTAGCTTTCTTTGAATTGTCTCTTCCCGCCCAAATGTTAGAGGTAGGAATAACCATTTCGCTGTCGGTTATATTGTTTGTGACCACCATGGTGGTGCTGGGCATGCGACCCAGACATTTCAGAAGCGGCGGCGATTAGTATTCAATAGATGCGAAATAGCGCATGGAGCCAGAATGGCCCGTGTGCTTGGTATTGTGCTCGCGGTCGGCTATAATCGCGAGCTTTGATTTTCTAGCAGTTAAAAGGTAGTGGCTAACAGTGGAATTTATCCGCGGGCTAAACAATGTAAAACCGCACCATAAAGGGTGTGTGCTCACTATTGGCAAGTTCGACGGCGTACACCGTGGTCATCAAGCTGTGTTGGCTAACGTGCTTGAAAAAGCGAAATCGCTATCACTTCCTGCCACCGTAATGGTGTTCGAACCTCAGCCTGAAGAAGTCTTTATGCCTGATAAAGCACCAGCGCGTATAAGCCCTCTTCGCGAAAAGTACGAGTTGCTGCGCCAACAAGGTGTCGACAGACTGCTTGCTGTGCGATTTAACGCGGAGTTTGCTAAGCAAAGTGCCGATACCTTCGTTCACGATTTATTGGTGGACAAACTGGGTGTTAAATTTCTTGTTGTTGGCGACGATTTCCGTTTTGGCAATGGCCGCAAAGGGGATTTCGAAATGCTTGAGGCGGCAGGTCGCCAATACGGTTTCGAAGTAGTAAGCACCCACAGTTTTACCATGCATGCCCATCGAATAAGCTCTACCGCGGTGCGAGAAGCGTTGGCTGACAGCGACTTCGGTTTGTCTACCGAAATGCTAGGGCGCCCGTTTGCTATTCACGGTAGGGTGGTTCACGGCGAGAAAAAAGGTCGCACCATTGGTTTTCCCACCGCGAATGTCATGCTAAAACGTCAAAAAACGCCAATTCACGGCGTGTTCGCAGTTCGTGTCGACGTAGATGGAAAACACTATAACGGCGTTGCGAACATTGGTACCCGTCCTACTGTTAACGGGGTAAGAAACCAGTTAGAAGTCCATATTTTTGATTTGTCATCTGACCTTTACGGCAAGCCCATTACGGTGTTTCCGATGGCAAAAATAAGAGATGAAATTAAATTTGATTCTTTTGAGGCGTTGAAAGATCAAATTCAAGCAGATGCAGCACAAGCGCGTCTGTTATTAGCATAGTTAAACGTGATAAAGTCACGAAAAGTTTTTGCGCGTATCAGTTTTATTGAGCTCGATTTTTTTAAACGTGGATCCTTGTTCGCGAAACGCGTAAGTAAGTCACTGTGCTAGAACATATAATGTCAGCCTTGCGCTAGTAAGAACGACACACAGTTTTACGTTGAACCTTTTACATTCAGCGTTTTAATTTGAACATCGCAAAATGAATATCGCCTTCACAATGTGTTAGTGCATTGGGTGAAAATTAAGGTAACCGGATAATACAATTTTATGAGTGATTACAAAGCCACACTGAACCTTCCAGAAACTGCGTTTCCTATGCGCGGTAACCTTGCTCAGCGCGAGCCGAAAATGCTTAAAGACTGGCAGGAAAAAGGGGTATACAGCAAAATTCGTGAAGCGAAAAAAGGCAAAAAGCCATTTATTCTTCACGATGGCCCTCCTTATGCAAATGGCGATATTCACATTGGTCACGCGGTTAACAAAATTCTCAAAGACATTATTGTAAAGTCGAAAAACCTTTCTGACTTCGATTCTCCGTACGTTCCTGGATGGGACTGTCACGGTTTGCCGATTGAATTGATGGTAGAAAAGAAAGTTGGTAAGCCAGGTAAGAAAGTTACTGCGGCTGAATTTCGCCAGAAGTGTCGCGAATACGCACAAAAGCAAATTGACGGCCAAATGGCTGACTTTAAACGCTTAGGTGTGTTTGGTGAATGGGATAACCCATACAAAACCATGGACTTCAAATCTGAAGCCGATATCATTCGTGCATTAAGTAAAATTGTAGACTCTGGTCACTTAGAAAAGGGCTTCAAACCTGTTCACTGGTGTACAGATTGTGGTTCGGCACTTGCTGAAGCAGAAGTGGAATACAAAGACAAAGTATCACCGGCAATTGACGTTAAGTTCCCAGTAGCTGATGTGGCTGCTATTGCAGAAGCGTTTGGTGTGTCTGAAGATGATTTAACCACACACAAAGCAGGTGTAGTTATTTGGACCACCACACCGTGGACACTGCCAGCCAACCGTGCAATCAGCTTACACCCAGAGCTTACCTATGCGATTGTTGAAGTTCAGCCTTCAAATGAATGGCTAGTGGTAGCGCAGGACCTGCTTGAAAGCTGCATGAACCGTTACGGCGTTGAAGATTTCCGTGAAGTGGCAACCTGTACTGGTGCTGCGCTTGATAAGCTTAAAGTTAATCACCCATTCTTAGACCTTGAAGTTCCGTTAATTCTAGGCGACCACGTTACGACTGAATCTGGTACAGGTTGTGTACACACAGCGCCAGCTCATGGTGTTGACGACTTTAACGTGGGCAAGCAATACGATATCGAAGTGTACAATCCGGTAGGCAACAATGGCGTGTACCTTGAAAACACACCGCTGTTTGCAGGTCAGTTTGTATTTAAAGCCAACGATGAAATTATCGAAACGGTAAAAGAGAAGGGTAACCTTGTCCTAAACGTAAAATACGAGCACAGCTACCCGCATTGCTGGCGCCACAAAACGCCAATCATCTTCCGCGCTACGCCTCAGTGGTTTGTAAGCATGGATAAAAAAGGCCTTCGCGCTGAATCACTTGAACAAATTAAGCAAACCAAATGGATCCCGGACTGGGGCCAAAACCGCATTGAGAAAATGGTTGAAGGCCGTCCAGATTGGTGTATCTCTCGTCAACGTACGTGGGGCGTGCCTATTCCTTTGTATGTGCACAAACTTACCGGTGAAATCCACCCAGAGTCTGCGGCGTTAATGGAAAAGGTGGCACAAGAAGTTGAAGCTAAAGGCATTCAAGCGTGGTGGGATCTCGACGATGCAGCCCTGCTTGGTAGCGAATTAGACAACTATGAAAAAGTGACCGATACCCTAGACGTTTGGTTCGACTCGGGTGTAACGCATTACTTCGTTGTCGATCGTCGCGATGACATTCCGGCCTCTGCCGATTTATATCTTGAAGGTTCTGACCAGCATCGTGGTTGGTTTATGTCTTCGCTTATGTCATCAACTGCCATGCACGGTCACGCGCCTTATAAAGAAGTGCTAACACACGGCTTTACGGTAGATGCCCACGGCAGAAAAATGTCGAAGTCGGTAGGTAACGTTGTGGCGCCTCAGGAAGTCACTAACAAATTAGGCGCAGACATCCTTCGTCTATGGGTAGCATCTACTGACTATCGCGGCGAGATTGCGGTATCGGATGAAATCTTAAAGCGTGCTGCAGATGGCTACCGCCGCGTACGTAACACTGCACGCTTCTTGCTAGCGAACCTGAACGGTTTCTCGGTTGAAGATGCGGTTGCAGAAGAAGATATGGTCGCGCTTGACCGCTGGATTGTTGCTCGTGCTAAGGCTCTTCAAGAAGAGCTTATCGAAGCGTATGACAACTACGACTTGCTGGTAGTGTCACAGAAGCTTACGCACTTCTGCTCAATTGAGCTGGGCTCATTCTATTTAGACGTGATTAAAGACCGCCAGTACACAGCTAAAGCAGATGGGCTAGCCCGTCGTTCATGCCAAACGGCCATGTATCATATCATTGAAGCATTGGTTCGCTGGATGGCGCCGATTACCAGCTTTACTGCTCAAGAAATCTGGGAAACGTTACCAGGTGAGCGCAGCGAGTTTGTATTCACTGAAACCTGGTACGAAGGGTTTAATAACTTCACGCAAAGCGATACGTTTAACGATGCCCTTTGGCATCAAGTGTTAAGCGTTAAAGACGCGGCCAACCAAGCAATGGAGCAGGCGCGTAAAGATGGCAAGCTAGGTGGCTCACTAGAAGCAAGCATTTCGCTTTATGCTACCGAGTCGTTGTACAACGTACTTGCAAAGCTTGAAGATGAGCTACGCTTCGTACTTATTACATCAGGCGTTACGCTAACGAAAGTTGACAGTGCACCGTCTGATGCGAAAGCCACAGACGTTGAAGGTTTATGGTTGAGCGTTGATAAAGCAAGCGGTGAAAAGTGTGTTCGCTGCTGGCATCACCGTGAAGATGTAGGCTCACATGAAGGTCACGAAGAGCTTTGTGGTCGCTGTGTGACAAACATTGACGGTGATGGAGAAGAACGCCACTATGCTTAAGCTTTTTCGCGATACAGGCTTGCGTTTTTTGTGGATAAGCGCAATTGCGTTTATCCTCGACCAATGGAGTAAGTACACGGTTATCGACAGCATGTCCTTGTATCAGTCGATTCAGGTATTGCCGTTTTTTAACTTTACTTACGTACACAATTACGGCGCCGCATTTAGCTTTTTAGAAAATGCAGGTGGCTGGCAGCGCTTGTTCTTCACTGCCATTGCTGTCGTGGTAAGTGTAGTGATTTTGTGGTGGCTGAAGCAGTCACCCCGTTCGCAAAAAATGCTGCCCGTTGCGTTTGCCTTTATTCTAGGTGGTGCACTAGGCAATGTTTACGACCGTTTAGTCCATGGTTATGTCATCGACTTTTTAGATTTTTACGTAAACAATTACCACTGGCCAGCGTTTAACATTGCCGACAGCGCAATATTTATCGGCGCGGCTTTACTTATTATCGACATGTTTAAAAATGGCGATAAAAAAAGCGAAAGCAACGGTGCAAACGCGCAAACTAGCGCGGCAGACAGTAGCGAAACCATTAAGTAGTATTCGGAAAGGTTATGACAGACTCATTGATAATTGGTGCTGACAACGAAGTTATTCTTCACTTTGATTTAAAGCTAGAAGATGGCTCTGCCGCTGACAGTACTCGTGTAAACAACAAACCTGCCAAAATGGTGATGGGTGACGGTAGCCTTACGCCGAATTTTGAAGCGTGTTTACTTGGGCTTAAAAAAGGTGACAAAAAGTCATTTAAATTAGGCCCTGAAGATGCATTCGGCCAGTCTGATCCGAATAATATTCATTATATGGATAGAAGCCGCTTTGGTGCAGATTTGCAGGTTGAGGAAGGCATGATTTTAGCGTTTGCTCAGCCTGACGGTTCAGAGATTCCGGGGATTATTCGAAGTGCTGCTGGAGATTCTGTTACGGTAGACTTCAATCACCCGCTAGCAGGGCAAACGGTTATCTTTGACGTTGAAATTATTGATGTTAAACCTGGCGTGTCAGCACAAGGTGGAAACTAGTTATGCAAATTCATTTAGCTAACCCTCGTGGCTTCTGCGCGGGCGTTGATAGAGCTATCACCATCGTTGAACGCGCGCTTGAAATGTTCGAGCCGCCCATTTATGTACGCCACGAAGTGGTACACAATAAATTTGTGGTAGATGGGCTACGTGAGCGTGGTGCGCTATTTGTTGATGAGCTTCACGAAGTACCAGACGACAGCATAGTAATATTTTCTGCCCATGGCGTATCGCAAGCGGTAAGAAAAGAAGCGGAAAATCGCGGTTTAAAGGTCTTTGATGCCACGTGCCCCTTAGTGACGAAAGTACATATGGAAGTTACCCGCGCTAGCAAAACGGGCACTGAATGTATCTTGATTGGTCATGCTGGTCACCCTGAAGTAGAGGGCACCATGGGTCAGTACAGCAACGAAGATGGCGGTATTTATTTAGTTGAATCTGAAGCTGATGTGGCAACGCTTGAAGTTAAAGACCCGACCAACCTTTATTATTGCAGCCAAACTACGCTGTCTGTTGATGATACAGCCGATGTTATTGACGCACTTCGCGCTAAGTTCCCCAAAATCAATGGTCCGAGAAAAGACGACATTTGCTATGCCACGCAGAATCGCCAAGACGCGGTGCGTGACCTAGCCCAAGATTGTCAGGTTTTACTGGTTGTTGGGGCACAGAATAGCTCAAACTCGAACCGTCTTCGCGAGTTGGCTGAAAAAATTGGCGCAAAAGCGTATTTGATTGCTGACGCTAATTGCATTCAAGAGGAATGGCTAGAAGGTGTAGAGCATATTGGCGTTACTGCAGGCGCGTCTGCACCGGAAGTGTTAGTGCAAGGTGTGGTAAACAAGCTCAAAGCGTGGGGTGCTGTTTCAGCTTCTGAGCGTGCTGGACGCGAAGAAAATGTGGAATTTGCAGTACCTAAAGAGCTGCGTGTTAAACAGGTCGTTTAATTTATCCGCACTATCAAAATAAAAAAACACCGCACTTAGTTGCGGTGTTTTTTTATGCTTTTGTCTACTGGAAATTCAACAAGTTGCGAATGGATAATAATACCTTTAGAACTGGGTATTTTAACATGAACAGGCTACACGGTTCGGCTTTAAGGTAGCACCTTTTGTGCCGTAAACGTACATTGTAAAGCGGTGTTATAGCACGCTAACCATTTAGAGCCTGTTACTTTAAAGATAAAATGGTCGAGCAGTCTGCCTTGTACTTGCTTGCTAGAACAGGTCACAGAAAATTATACGTTTTAATAACCATTGATACCCAGTGTTATACGCTTTTGTCTTACTATACTACATTGGTGATAACACCAATTTGAATGTTAGGTATATGGCAAAAAAGATGATTGCTGAAAAGGTGATAATGAAGCGAGTGAAGGGAAGTCATATTCGCGCACAACGCGGTGCAGGTCTTATAGAGATCTTAATCACCTTATTTATATTAGCTGTGGGCTTACTGGGTGTTGCTGCGCTCCAGTTTACGGGCTCTTTTGCCAATAAAGACGCAATAAGCCGAACTCAGGCCGAGATGGTGGCAGCACAAGTTGCAGAACGATTGAGAGCCGCCGCTCGCCCAGCAACAGTGGGAGACGGCATGGTAGTCAACAATGCGTACTTCTCTAGCGATACCTATAATTTTGCCACGTTAAGTTGTTCTGGCTCGTCTCACCCTTATCACTGCTACTGTCTGGCAAGGCCGGCAGGGATCCCAAATTGCGAAGGCCAGGCCTGTACTGAAGCACAGATGGCTGAGTACGATGGTTGGGCGCTATCGTGCTCAGCAGTACAAACCAATCCTCAAACTAAAGTGTCGGTATCGTGTGACGACAACAATACGGCAGATATTTACAGCTGTAGTGCAGGTTCTCGTGTAGAAGTGTTGTTGACGTGGCCTGTCGCTTCTTCGGGAAATCAGACCTATACCCTTAATGCGCGATGTAACGAATCTGAAGGTGACAGTAACGCATGTGTGTTTAAGGATATTACATTATGAATGCACGTCGCCACCGCCCACAGCAGGGTTTCTCCCTTGTCGAGTTAATGATTACGTTAACGTTGGGGTTAGTGATATCAGGCGCGATTATTCAAGTGCTCGTCAGTAGTAGCGTGACGAATAAGCTCAATCAAGCCGTGGCTCAAGTACAAGAGTCAGGCCGTTTTATCATGGCTCGCCTCTCTGCAGAATTCTATGAAGTCGGCCGTTATGATCAGATAGTCGCGGATGTGGATACATCCGTTGATATCGTTGCCGAAGCGGCCTATGTGGAAAATCACCCCATCGCTGTAGCAGGGGATTTCGCTACCAACGCTACACTAGGCAGCATACAAACCTCTAGTGGCGGCAGTGATAAGCTGGTTGTAAGCCTACTAAGTGACGAAGATTGTACTGGAAACCAGCACGGTTATGGCGGTCTCGAGTTTCACGTTGTTAATCACTACTTTGTAAGCGGCAGTACACTTAAGTGCACAGGATATGATGGTCGTGTACTTCGTGGCCTAAAGGTGCAGACAGTGTCGCCCCTTACCGTAACATTGCTCGATAACGTCGAAAGTTTCCAAGTGCAGTTCGGCGTTTCAAGCAGCATTACCAATTCTCAAGGGCAAGCTGTTTCGTATGTAACCGCAGATGAAATTGAAGATTTAAGGGCGCTTAATCAACAAGTTGTGTCACTGCGCTGGGCGCTAATGCTTAAAAGCTATCAAAATGAAGTGAGACAAACACAGTCTCAGAAATATGCGCTGTTAAACGAAGCATCTAAAACGATGGACACGGCCCATTATTATCAAGTGTTCTCAAAAACGTTGGCACTTCGAAATATGAAAAATTTTGTCAGGAGTTCGCGATGAAACAACAAGGCTTAGTGATGGTATTCGCACTTCTTGTGTTGCTTTCAATCACTGTTTTAGGGGTAAGCGCGGTAACCAGTAGCTTGTCTCAGTCTAAAATGGCAGTGTCTATGCAGCAAAGTGGTTTGGCTTTTGATGCTGCTGAAGCAGCGATCGCGGGCGTTTTCTTTGAATCTGAAGATGAAACCTTACTTACCGACCCGAATAAGACAGACCCGCTCTCGGAAGCTCGGCAGGGTAACGTGTTTGACCCTGAAGCAGATTCAATGAGCTGTTTCGATGACGGGGAGTGGACTGACAGATATATGACTGAAGGCGGCCTTGCTGTTGGTGACAGACATGTGGTGGATGGCACGTATCAAAGTGAGGCCTCGTCAAAGAGTTGGTCGCGCACTGCGTTTATCAGAGAGCAGGCTTGTCGAGGCTCGAGTAACGTGATTGGTGGAAGTAACGTCAATTGCCATGTATTCATTATCAGAGGATGTGGGAAAGTGGCGGGTAAATCTTCTGTTGTGGCGAACAGCTTGGCTGCCTCTGTATTTGGCCCTGCGTCTCAATAGGTATTAATATGAAGAAACTCTCGACTTACCTTGCCTCTATTACACTATTTAGCTGTATCGGTTTCTCTGCGTTTGGTGACGACCTTGATATTTACCTAGGCAACGCAAATAACGCCGTAACCTATAACCCGAATGTGCTGTTTATCATGGACTCATCGGGAAGTATGGGATCTTACGATAACACCAGCCAAACTCGAATGTTGCGCGTACAGAATGCACTAAAAGAAGCGCTCGGTTCGGCGACCAATATTAACGCAGGTTTGATGCGTTTTTCGGATTACGGTGGCCCAATCCTCTATCCGGTTCGCAATATAGATGAAGCGGTAAGACCTGAAATTATCATTTCAACCAACGACGACGATCACGACGCACATGAAATAGACGGTAGCGTTACCACTGACAGCAATGACCTTGTATTAAGCAGCGGTACCCAAACCGTAACCTCTGGTCTGCGTTTTACCGAGTTAAACATACCTCAAGGCGCGACAATCGTTAATGCCAGTATTAGGTTTACTTCAGAAAAATTCAATGTGGCGGGTACATCCCTTGTTATATCAGCTGAAGCATCGGCATCAAGTACAGCCTTTGCTTCGTCTTCGAACAATTTGAGTGCGCGAACGAAGACCGCGGCTAACGTTGAGTGGGCAACCGACAATAGCTTTCCCGCCTCAGGCGAGGTGATAACTACACCTGATATAAGTGCAGTCATTCAAGAAGTCGTCGATTTATCGGCATGGTGTGGCGGCAAGAACCTTAATATTTTAATAGAAGGCTCTAGCACCGATTCAGCAAGCTCTCGTGAGGTAAGAGCCAGTGACGTAGGCCAAAGTGGTGCGCCACAGTTGGTGGTAACTTATGATGACTCTACCGCTACGGGCTGTGTTCAAGGCGAAGCAATTTATCAAGTAGCCAGTTCACGAGATAACTTGGAAGAGAACGTAAACGGCTACCCGAATACCGGCAGTGAACTGACCTTCCACCCATCTTACAATGATTACATAGGCGTTCGATTCCGCAATGTGAACATTCCTCAAGGGGCGGTAGTAACAGAAGCGTATCTTGAGTTTACTGCTTACAGTACGGTGACCTATGGTAACCCGAGCATGCGCATTAGGGGCGTAGCTGATGATGATGCGTCTGATTTTCATCCTGACCGTCGTAACCGCTTACGAAATTTGCCTAAAACATCGGGTATTACTTGGTCCATGCCTGATTTTTACAACAATTATACCTACCGTACGCCTGACGTGAGCAACATTGTTAAGCAAATTGTTGATCGTTCAGGGTGGCAGTCAGGTAACGATATGGCATTTGTTCTTGATGATTTTGTGTCGTACCGCGGTGCGCATACGTATAACAACTCGCCATCTAAAGCACCGAAGCTTATTGTGAAGTTTAACGGCTCGGCGACACCTGGCGCTTCAGCAACGGTCCGTGAACATTTAATCAGTAAAATAGATGAGCTTAGCGCCAACGGTCTAACCCCTATAGTAGACACATTGTTGGAAGCGGCTAACTATTATGGCGGTAGAGACGTAGATTATGGGCGAAAACGTGGGGAAAGTGACGTTAGCAGCTCTGTGCGAAGAAGTACTCGTGTGAGCCACAGAAGCTCTTACATAGGTGCAGATTCAATTTTGCCTTCGGGCTGCTCGGAAGACAACTTGTCAGACAGCGACTGTATCACTGAGCAGATCCCAACGCCGGCAAGTTACATTTCGCCAGTGTCTGACCTACAGTGCCAAACGAACAACCACATTGTTTTATTGTCCGACGGTGAAGCGAACAACAACCACAGTGTTTCGAAAATTCAGACGTTACTTGGTAAAAGCTGTACCGGAAGTAGCGGTGAGAAGTGCGGCCTAGATTTAGTGAGAAATATCAGTGAAGCGTCAACGTCAGTAATAGGCCCAAGGGTTATTACACACACCATCGGGTTTGCGGCGAACAATAACGCCAACAACTTCCTTAATCAGCTTGCTTTGCAAAGTGGTGGTGGTTTCTATCAGGCTGATAACAGTACGGATTTGCTCGAGGCGTTTAATACTATTTTGCGTTCTGTAAAAGATATTAATGCAACCTTTGTGTCGCCTGGTGTGGCGGTTAACCAGCTAAACCGTCTAACCCATAGAGATGAATTATACTTCGCATTGTTTAAGCCGAGCGAGGGGGCGATTTGGCCAGGGAACCTTAAACGTTATCGCTTAAGTGGTGATGAAATTCTCGATAAAAACAGCCTAAATGCGGTGGATAGCGTTACGGGATTCTTCGCTGAAAATGCACACAGCTATTGGTCAACCCTTGCTGACGGCAGCGAGGTGAGTGAAGGTGGAGCAGCCAGTCGCTTGGGCGGGAACCGAAATATATACGTGTTCAATGATACGGGTAGCATTGTAAGAAGTGCCAATGAATTACACGAAAACAATACGAATATAACGAATGCTGACCTTGCCATTCAGGATGAAACTGACGCGAATGCACTAAGAGATGCCATCTTAAAGTGGACTCGAGGCGTGGACGTAAAAGACAGTAACGGCGATGGAAGTACAACTGACTATCGCTCTCAAATGGGCGATCCCATTCACTCTCAGCCTATAATTGTTAACTACGGTACTGACGACTCGGCCATTTTTGTCGCCACCAACCAAGGAATGTTGCATTCATTCGACACTTCAACAGGCGAAGAGAACTTTGCCATCATGCCTAAAACATTGCTGCAGAATCTACATCATTTTTATAAAGACACATCATCGCTAGAGCACAAATATGGCTTAGATGGTGACATGATTCTAAGAACAGTTGGAGACAACAAGTACCTTTATGTTGGTATGCGCAGGGGGGGACGTAATTATTATGTCTTTGATGTGACGCAAAAGACCTCACCCACGCTGAAATTCAAAATTGAAGGCGGGGCGGGGACGCTGACAAAGTTGGGCCAGACGTGGTCGAGACCAACAATTACTAAAGTGAACATGGGCGGACAAGTTAAAAATGTCATGATTGTTGGCGGTGGCTACGATGACGCACAAGATGATCGTGCTATTCGAGCAAATGATGTCGTTGGCAATGCTGTGTTTATGTTCGACGCTGATACTGGCAGCCTCTTGTGGCATGCAAGTAATGAAGATGCGGATTTAAACTTAACGAATATGACATACAGCGTTCCAGGGCGAATTTCAGTTATTGATAGGGATAACGATGGGTTTGCGGACCATATGTATGTGGCCGATATGGGCGGCCAGTTATTCAGGTTAGACATCTATAATGGAAATTCAGGTACGAATTTTATAAAAGGCGCGCGCATTGCCGACTTCGGTGGCGACACAGCAGAAACCAACCGACATTTCTACTATGGGCCAGACGTAACAGAGATAGCGCTAGGCGATGAGTTGTATTATGGCATAGCCCTTGGCAGTGGATGGCGTGCATCTCCGCTTGATACCGTAGTTGAAGACAACTTTTATATGCTTAAAGACAGCGGCGTATTTAACCGTGATGTAAATGGGAATTACACATTTATGCAAACGGTTTATGAGAGTGGAATGTACAACGCCACGAGTCATGCCTTAAATAGTAGTGACGAGGGGGAGCGCGAGTTGGCTTCACAGGACTTTGCTAACAAGGCTGGGTGGTATTTGAATTTAACCACTAACGGTGAAAAGGTACTGTCTTCTCCGCTAATTATCGATTACAAGGTGTTCTTTACGACCTATGTTCCGGCGGTGAGTAGTACCAGTGCATGTGCTCCGCCCACGGGTAATAGTCGCGCTTATTTAGTCAGTATGTTTAATGGCAACGCCGTCACAGATGTAAATAATGACGGAGAAGTTAACGACGCTGACCGCTCAGCAGAATTAAAACAAACTGGCATCGCACCAGAGACCAAAATTCTTATAGAAGATATTGTGAGTCCAGTGGTTTGCTTGGGTACTGAATGTGTCTCAGCAGTGATTGACGTTGATGAAGATGGCAACGACGAGGCATGTACTAACGCATTTGAGTGTTTAGCTGAAAATATTTACGGAAGATTCGAGCGAATTCAGCGTGGTAGTTGGCACTCAGAAACAGAGAGGGAATAATTGTGAAGCATAAAAAAACAGAGAGCGGATTTTCATTAATTGAGCTTATGATAGTTGTGGCGATAGTGGGCATTATTGCCGCCATTGCATACCCTTCTTACCAAGGTGTTATTGCCGATGGATACCGCGGCACAGGGCAGGCTGACTTGTTGGGGTTCGCATCTGCAATGGAACGTCATCACAGTGGTTCTTTCAGTTATGAAGGTGCGGCAAGTGGTGGCGCAAACACCGGCGCGCCAGCCGTTTTTTCTACTTATTCTCCGTCTTCTGAGCCCCAAGCAAATCGCCGTTATAATTTAACTATACAAGCGGCCAGCGCAACAGCTTATGAGTTGAGGGCAACGCCAGTCAGCGGCACAGGTCAAGCATCAGATGGCACGTTGTTTTACTTCAGTGATGGGAGAAAGGGTTGGGATAAAAATAACAATGGATCCCTTGAGTCCGATGAATATTGCTGGTCATGCTAATTATTAATACTGGTAGATATTCGTTAAGCGATTAATGCCACAGGTCGTTTTGACGCCTTAAAAAACGTGGCGTTGATGTGCTATTGGGCTGAAATTACCAGTAATGACGGTTCACCAAATATTGCGATGTCATCCCAACGTTGGTCAACCGGGTCGTTAACTAGAGCGAGTCGATCCGAATTCAATGAGCCATTGTGCTCAGCGTTTTCATCCAAAGTCACTTGAAAGAGAAGCCTAGAATCAATGCGAGTGGCAAGTAGATAGGTGGTAGTGCTTGTTAAAATAAGCAGTGCCAGCAACACTTCAATTAAAATACTTCCTGTATTTTTCAATTTAGGCATCTTTGAGGATCCTTTATTTCTGGTTTTTCGTTTACCTAATATTCAGCTCAATTGTTTGTTGAGTTATTCCTATACCATGAACCCGGGATAAGGATAATTTTAGCGAGTGTAGTGTGCGATTGAAGGTTTTTTAGCACCGCGGTGGACGGT
>NZ_JAFLMX010000038.1:0-20203 GCF_017849675.1 Alteromonas sp. AO-Serp | reverse complement strand
TGTTAGGCGTGCCTTTATGGCATTCACCGCAGGATGCGAAGTTTTATCAAAATAAAGATTATTTCAGGCCGTTACGACAAGGGGCTAAGCCAACTAAACAGCTGCCGCTGTGGGTGTAATACCAATCCGCATAGATAATTGCCCACTCAGAAGGCGCTGGCAAGTTTCCTAGCAAAGCGTGGGAATGCAGGAATGGCTGTTCCCTTTCAAATTCCCAGAATGAAGCTAGAAGCTTGCCAGACCTTCCCGAAGGGCGAGTTTAAAATGTCCGTACTCTTTGTTGTGTCACCTTGATGTAGAACCACTATACCTGCGGTAACACGCCGCGATTACAAACATTTTAAATCTCGCTGAGTGGGTAATGATCTATGCAGACTGGTATTACTTAGCGCAACGAATAGCGGTTTAAGGAAAAAAATACAAAAAAAGCCGGCAGGGATGCCGGCAATAAGTGGAGTGGGACTCCAATGAGGGTAAAACACACAAAAGCATTAAAACTCAGGGAGATGTCTTAAAACTTGTATGCAGTATAGAACCAAGTTTTAAATAGGAAAATCGTTAAAAATTGATTGTAGTAATCGGAAAATTAGAATGTGCTGAATAGCGAATAGCGAATAGCGAATAGCGAATAGCGAATAGCGAATAGCGAATAGCGAATAGCGAATAGCGAGTAGCGAAGAAAGAAAATTGGGCTACACAAAAAACAGCGTGTAGCCCAAAGGGGGGATTAGGCTAAGCCTAGCTTCTTCTCTAGGTAGTGGATGTTGGTTCCACCCGCGAAGAAGTTTTCATCGGCCATAATGGCGCGCTGAAGAGGGATATTCGTTTTAATTCCTTCAACCACAATCTCTTCAAGGGCGTGGCGCATACGAGCAATCGCTTCGTCGCGGCTTTCACCATAAGTGATAAGCTTACCAATCATTGAGTCGTAGTAAGGAGGCACGTGGTAGCCCGCGTAAATATGCGACTCCCAACGAATACCTAAACCACCTGGCGCATGGAACATATCAATAGGACCAGGGCTAGGAATAAAGGTTTGTGGATCTTCAGCGTTAATTCGACATTCAATAGCGTGGCCACGAATTTGAATTTGCGACTGATCAATTGACAGTGGCTGACCAGCTGCAATGCGAAGCTGCTCTTTAATAAGGTCAACGCCTGTGATCATTTCAGATACAGGGTGCTCTACCTGAATACGGGTATTCATTTCAATGAAATAGAATTCACCGTTTTCATATAGGAACTCGAAAGTACCTGCTCCGCGGTAGCCAATTTCAATACAGGCTTTGCGGCAGCGATCGCCAATCTTGGTGCGCATTTGCTCAGAAATACCCGGTGCAGGCGCTTCTTCAACCACTTTTTGGTGGCGACGTTGCATTGAACAGTCACGCTCACCTAAGTGAATGGCGTTACCTTGGCCATCGGCTAATACCTGAATTTCAACGTGACGTGGGTTCTCAAGGAATTTTTCCATGTAAACTGTTGAATTACCAAATGCAGCGCCAGCTTCTGCTTGCGTTGTTTCAATGGCTTTAATCAACTCAGCTTCGCTGCGCACCACGCGCATACCACGACCACCGCCGCCGCCCGCAGCTTTAACGATGATTGGGTAACCAATGCGCTTAGCAATGGCTTTGTTGCGCTCTACGTCGTCAGTTAGCGGGCCGTCAGAACCGGGTACACACGGTACGCCTGCTTTTTTCATGGCGTTGATAGCAGAAACTTTGTCACCCATAAGGTTGATAGTTTCAGCTTTAGGGCCAATGAAAATAAAGCCGCTTTTTTCTACCGCTTCAGCAAAGTCTGCGTTTTCCGCTAGGAAACCGTAACCTGGGTGAATAGCAATAGAGTTAGTGACTTCTGCAGCAGCAATAATGCGAGGAATGTTCAGGTAGCTTTCGGTTGCTGATGCTTTACCAATACAAATTGATTCGTCAGCCAGCAACACGTGCTTCAAGTTTTTATCCGCAGTAGAGTGCACTGCTACGGTTTTGATGCCTAGTTCTTTACAGGCTCTCAAAATACGCAGGGCAATCTCACCACGGTTAGCAATAAGTACTTTATCTAGCATAGTTAAGCACTCGCTTATTCGATGATGAACATTGGCTGGTCAAATTCTACAGGGTCTTGGTTTTCAACCAAGATTGCCTTAACCACACCGGCTTTATCTGCTTCAATTTGGTTCATCATCTTCATTGCTTCAACGATACAAAGCGTGTCGCCAACTTTCACTTGCTGACCCACTTCTGCAAATGCTTTTGCCGTTGGTGAAGATGCACGGTAGAACGTACCTACCATTGGAGACTTAACAACGTGACCTTCTGGCTGAGCTGGCTCTGCTGGTGCTTCAGAAGCAGTGGTAGCTGCCGCCGCTGGGGCAGGGGCCATTTGCGGTGCAGCAGGAGCTGCAAAGCTGTAGTTCATTGGCGCTTGAACACCCGTTGGGCCACGGTGGATGCGTACAGACTCTTCGCCTTCAGTGATTTCTAGCTCGGCAATGCCAGATTCTTCCACTAGTTCGATGAGTTTTTTAATCTTTCTAATATCCATGTTCTGTCTCTGCTTTATTTATGCGATTTCGGTAAGTTGATTGCTGCAGTTAGCGCGAGCGAGTAGCCCATGGCACCAAGGCCAACAATGACGCCAGCTGCAACATCAGAAAAATAGGAATGATGACGAAACGGTTCACGGGCGTGAACGTTCGACAAATGCACTTCAATAAACGGGATATTGACACTTAATAATGCATCGCGAAGGGCGACGCTGGTGTGCGTGAAGGCAGCAGGATTAATAATAATGGCATCAACAGTACCCATAGCAGCGTGCACGCGATCAATCAGTTCAAACTCAGCGTTTGACTGAAAATGCGTTAAGGTCACGTTGCTTGACGCAGCCTGCGCCTGCAAATCATCTACGATGTCTTGCAAGGTTTGTGTGCCGTATTTGTCGGGTTCTCTTTGGCCTAACATATTCAGGTTAGGGCCGTTCAATAACAAAATATTCATCTAGTTTGCTGCTATCTTCGGGAAAAAGTCACGGTTATTGCCATTTCAACAAACTTTTGTGACAGTTGCACGAAAAAAAGCCAATTAATTTGCTCGTTTATTGTGTTAAATGCTGATTATAGTGATAGATAAAGATTTCGCAGCAAAATACTGGTCTAATCAGGTGTTTTCGGCGCAAAGTTTATTGGGGGGGTTGCTTGTTGGCTGCCTGTGAAACCGCAGCATGCTGCACTCTCAGAAGGCGTTAGTGGGGGATGAGATGGCAGTTTTAACGAAAAGTATCAGTATGTATTGCTATAAATGCTAAGGCGAGGCCTTAGTTAGGGCGCTGTCGAGGGAAAACGGCACACTCACGTACTTACCATGGAATTTGGCTACATATATGCCAAAGTGAAGGTGGGGTAAGGAAGAAAACCCCGTATTGCCGGTATAACCGATAAGCTGCCCGCGCTTTACAGTTTGCCCTCTTGTTACTACAACACCTTTATATTTCAGGTGGTAGTATTCGCCGGTGGTTCCGTCGCTATGAAGAATAACAACGTAGTTAGCGTATTTTGCAAACTTCGGCGTTGGCCCGCCTTTCGTGCCGTCATCTTTCGTGTCGATCACTACGCCTTCCCGGGCGGCTAAAATAGGTGTACCTACAGGCGCGGCAAAATCGAGAGCATACCTTGACGCACCAGAATGACTAAAATTGCCGTTAAAGCCTTGAACAATACGGTATTTGCTAGCTGGCTGTAGCGGTGGCAGATACGTATAGGCGTTGTCGTGTATCGCGTCTACGCGCCCCACCGTCCATTTAACGCGCAAAGATGCCCAGAATGCGTCGGCATTTTTTACTACGCCAAGGGGCACTTGGTCATTGGTATCTAAAAATGCGTTAACGTGGGCTTTCGATTTAAGCTCCCCATTGCCGGTGGGAATGTCTTGCATAACATTGGAATACAGAGTTAGCGCTACGGGCAATTCTACTTTTCTCTGTACTGAGACTAAATAAAGAGAAGAAGACGAAGGCGTAAGCTCAAAACAAAAGCGTTTGTTATCAAAGCACCCCGTGGTTTTCGCCGTTATTGATAGGGAAAAAGTGAGCGAAATAAAAAAGAAGGCCAGCATTGAAGCCACCCTTCTTTTCTGAAACCCGTTTCTACCCAAGATAAAGAGAGCAGCGCTTCGCACCGCTCGCCATACTCGCCATATGAGAAGAGGAAAGTCCTCGAATCGACGCGCCTTAGTCCAAGCGACCACTTTGACCGTCATTAGTGTTAGACCCATTGTTAAGCCACTCGTTTACGTGACCGGCAAAGGCGTCTGCTTTCATAAACCCGGTGACACGGGCTTTGGTTAGCTCGTCGCCGTTTTCGTCAAAGAACAAAATGGTAGGCAGGCCTAGCACAGTAAAGGTGTCAAAAATCTCCTGACGTTCTGGTGTGTTATCGGTAAGATCCATCTGCATCCATACCGTATTGCTAAGTGCAGATACCACTTTCTTGTCAGGGAACGTGTACTTCTCGAACTCCTTACAGGCTACGCACCAGTCGGCGTACAAATCGACCATCACGGTTTTACCTTGTGCGTTAGCCGCCGCTATTTTATTACGTAAGTCTGCCAAGTCTCGCGCAACAACAAAGTCTGGGTGCCCTGCGTGAACACCATCAGAGTGCTCGCCCCAAAGCCCTGTGTTTAGCCCTGCTTGATAAGTAAGGCCAGCACTTCCCATAATGCCTATTGCCACCACAACAGCACGTACAAGTTTCATCAGTGAGTTTTTGCTGGCGCGATTGAGTACCCAGTAGTAACCGAATAAACCGAAGCCAAGCAATCCCCATAGGAAGCCAGTGGCTGGGCTATTATATAAACGCTCAATAAACACAATGGCCACGGCAAGCATCATAAAGCCGAAAGTCACCTTAACCACATTCATCCAGTTACCTGCTTTAGGTAGGAGTTTTCCACCTGTCATGCCGAACAGAATAAGTGGAACGCCCATACCAATACTTAACAAGTAAAGAGAAATAAAGCCCAGTGTCATATCGCCAGTTTGGGCGATGAATAACAATATACCGGTTAGCGGGGCAGTAGTGCAGGGTGAAGCGATAAGGCCAGACAATACGCCCATAATAAACACCCCTGCGAAACTGCCGGGCGTTTGATTGTTACTCATGTGAGTGAGCTTTTCTTGATACTTTGCCGGTAGCTGAATTTCAAAGCCACCAAACAGAGCAACGGCAAGCGCCACAAATAGCACAATGAATACGCCCAGCACCACAGGGTGTTGAAGCGCAGCTTGAAACTGCGCTCCTGCCACAGCGACAACCAACCCAAGCAACGAGTAGGTAATTGCCATGCCTTGTACATAAACAAAGGTTAGCCAGAATGAATGCGATGCGGTTTTAGGCTTGCCCTGACCAATCACAATGCCCGACACAATGGGATACATAGGAAATACGCAAGGGGTAAAGGCTAAGCCTACGCCTAGTGCAAAAAATAGAGCTAAAGTGAGCGCAAGGTTATCTTTATCAATTAGCCTTTGCGCTAAATCGAACTGCTCGCTTTGCGAAGAGGCCGCTGCGTCATTTGATTCTGAGGTCGTATCTGTATCAGCAACTGCACTGCTTCCCACTTCGTTTAAATACACGACTTTCACTGTCGGCGGGTAGCAAAGCCCTGCATCAGCGCAGCCTTGATAGCGAATTTTAACTACGCCGTCACTGCTCGCTGATTCAATGGGCAAAGTAATAGATACGCCGTTGTAAAACACTTCAGACTCGCCAAAGAACTCATCCTGAATCATTACCCCATTTGGGTACTCAGGCTCGCCAATTTCGGCTTGTTTCGCCACAAACTTAAACTGCTTTAGGTACAGATAATAGCCGTCGGCAATATCGAAGCTTACCGTAAGCACATCGCCTTTTTGGTTAAAATCGAACGCAAACGCTTGGTCTACATCTAAAAATTGGGGTTCATCCACGAACGGATCGTCAAAGGCATTGGGCACCTGAGCCAAGGCGAACGTGCTTAATAACGTCATTAAACAAAATGCTGAAAGTACATAAGCGCTAAAGCGACGAAACAGTGAAGCTGATGCAGTGCCTGATGGAAAAGGAGGTAAAGTCATAAAGTTACAGTTCATTTTTATCTATTTTGCGTTGTCGTTATTTTTATTAGAATTACGTTTTAACTAGCGCTGTAGCGTGGTTTGTAACCACTGACCGTAAGCGCTGCTAGCCTCAGCATTAAGTTCTAACCATTCAGGGACATCGTACGGATGTAGTTCGCTTACTCTATCGAAGGCCTGTAAAACGTGTTGTGTGTTCGTTTTAATAAGCAGTTGGCATTCTGCGTCGGTTTCTACCTTCCCCTGCCACTCATAAACGGACTCTATACCCTTGATTATGTTGACGCAGGCGGCAAGCTTTTCTTCAACAAGCGTGCTGGCAATTAACTGCGCTGTCTTTTCATCGGGCGTGGTGCACAATACAAGTTTAATTGTCATGAACTTTTCCTACTTTGTTTCGCGCCTGTTACTTTGCTACTGGGTCGATATGTAATTGACCTGAAAAGTCGCACTATTCTTTCATAACTACAGTATATCACGGTCGTTATCGGTCGCTTTAAGTGGCTATTTAAGCGAAAGGGTGGGCACCTTTTCTTGTTATTACGTACAAAGACCCTATTACAGGTTATGAATACATGAAAGAGGAAGCATTTTGCGGGTTTTATTTATACTGTTTGCCCTATTACCTATTTTAGAGATTGCGTTGCTAATTAATGTAGGCAGCGTAATTGGTGGTTGGAATACCGTTGGCTTGGTACTTCTTTCTGCCTTTATTGGTGCTTATTTTGTTAAGCGCGAAGGTGTGAGTACGCTGCAAACGGCACAAGAAAAAATGCAGCGAAATGAAGTGCCAGGAAAAGAACTAGTTGAAGGCTTGATGCTGGTGGTTGCGGGTGTTTTACTTGTGACGCCAGGCTTTATTACCGATATTTTCGGCTTCTTATTGGCAATGCCAGGCTCTCGTCACTTCTTTGCTGCTCAGGTCAGTAAGCACATGAAAATGCGTGTTGTCGCTCCGGGTATGGGGCCGGGAGCTTCAGGCTTCGGACAGGGTCAGTCACCGTTTGGGCAAAGTCCTTTCGATGAGCGTTCACGCTCACATAATAGCGATGGTGATGTGTTTGAAGGTGAGTACACCGATCACACCACTAACGACCCAGATAAGCGCTTAAAATAGCGAGCCCCAACGCCCTCTCCATCAGGTTATGAGCGCCGTTTACCGCGATAAACGGCGTTTACTTGCCCAATAAAAAGAAGTATTTAGCGAAAAAACCAAATTTTTTACATTTTTTTGCTTAAAAACCCTTGAAGTTATCTGGGTACTACCCCATCTATCCGTGCAGAAACGATTTTAACAGCTCAGCAATGAGCAACCTTAAACACGCGACGTTTAGATAGTCTGAATGTCGATAATTACATTCATTTGAATAGTGGAATTTTCAGGAGACTTGAAAATGGCAATTCGTCCTTTACACGACCGCGTAATCCTTAAGCGCGCAGAGCAAGAAAGCAAATCTGCAGGCGGTATCGTTCTGACTGGTTCTGCAGCAGAAAAATCTACACGCGGCGAAGTAATCGCAGTAGGTAACGGTCGCATTCTTGAGAACGGCGAAGTTAAAGCGCTAGACGTTAAAGTAGGCGACACCGTTATTTTCAACGACGGTTACGGCGTTAAAACAGAAAAGCTGGACGGTGAAGAAGTACTAATCCTAAGCGAAAGCGACATTCTAGCGATTGTTGAGTAATTACAACTAACGTTAAAACGAATTTTAGAGGAATTTAATCATGGCAGCTAAAGAAGTACGTTTTGGTGATGACGCTCGCAGCAAAATGCTAAAAGGCGTAAACACACTAGCTAACGCAGTTAAAGTAACACTAGGTCCAAAAGGCCGTAACGTTGTTCTAGACAAGTCTTTCGGTGCACCTACTATCACTAAAGATGGTGTGTCTGTAGCGAAAGAAATCGAGCTTGAAGACAAGTTTGAGAACATGGGCGCGCAGATGGTAAAAGAAGTTGCGTCTAAAGCGAATGACGAAGCAGGTGACGGTACAACTACTGCTACTGTACTTGCGCAAGCAATCGTTACTGAAGGTCTTAAGAGCGTTGCAGCGGGTATGAACCCAATGGATCTTAAGCGCGGTATCGACAAAGCAGTTGCGGCAGCAGTTGAAGAGCTTAAAGCTCTGTCTACTGACTGTGCAGACAGCAAGTCTATCGCTCAAGTAGGTACTATCTCTGCAAACTCTGATTCAGAAGTTGGCGACATCATTGCTCAGGCAATGGAAAAAGTAGGTAAAGAAGGTGTTATCACTGTAGAAGAAGGTCAGGCACTTCAAAACGAACTAGACGTTGTTGAAGGTATGCAGTTCGACCGTGGTTACCTATCTCCATACTTCATCAACAACCAAGAAAACGGTACTGTTGAACTAGACAACCCGTTCATCCTATTGGTTGATAAGAAGATTTCTAACATCCGCGAACTACTTCCTACCCTTGAAGGCGTAGCGAAAGCTGGTAAGCCGCTAATGATCATCGCTGAAGATGTTGAAGGCGAAGCGCTTGCTACACTAGTTGTTAACAACATGCGCGGTATTGTTAAAGTTGCAGCGGTTAAAGCACCAGGTTTTGGTGACCGTCGTAAAGCAATGCTTCAAGACATCGCTATCCTAACTGGCGGTACAGTAATCTCTGAAGAGATTGGTCTAGACCTTGAAAAAGTTCAGCTTGAAGACCTAGGTACTGCTAAGCGCGTAGTTATCAACAAAGACAACACAACTGTTGTTGACGGTAACGGCGACCAAGAAGCGATTGAAGGCCGTTGTGCTCAAATCAAAGGCCAAATTGAAGACTCTACGTCAGACTACGACAAAGAGAAGCTTCAAGAGCGTCTAGCTAAGCTTTCTGGCGGTGTTGCAGTAATTAAAGTTGGTGCAGCAACTGAAGTTGAAATGAAAGAGAAGAAGGACCGCGTAGAAGATGCACTACACGCAACTCGCGCAGCGGTTGAAGAAGGTGTGGTACCTGGTGGTGGTGTAGCACTAGTTCGCGCAGCAGCTAAACTTGCTGACCTTACTGGCGACAACGACGACCAAACCGTAGGTATTAAGCTTGCACTACGTGCAATGGAAGCGCCTCTACGTCAAATCTCTATCAACTCAGGTGCAGAAGCATCAGTAGTAGTTAACGAAGTGAAGAACGGCGAAGGTAATTACGGTTACAACGCAGGTAACGACACTTACGGCGACATGCTAGAGATGGGTATTCTTGACCCAACTAAAGTAACGCGCTCTGCACTACAGTTCGCATCTTCAATTGCTTCACTAATGATCACAACTGAAGCAATGGTAGCTGAACTACCTAAAGAAGACGCACCAGCAATGCCTGATATGGGCGGCATGGGCGGAATGGGCGGCATGATGTAAGAATCGCCCCGCTTCCTAGGCCCTTATAAATCAAGGGCTTACAAGCCTTCTGAGACTAACTGTGGTACGTTTTGTATCACGGTTAGTTTCACACCATTTCCTTAATCTCCTTTTACAATATTCCATCCGCTCCTCATTAGCTACCCTTAAATTTCACTCTATAAAATAAGCTCTGTAAGCGTCTCTATGATCTCGTAATGGGTCGGGTATGCCTGTGGTCTGGTCACTCTCAAAGTCTTCTCACAGATCTTCTCAGGATCTTCTGTAGGGCACAGGGGGGAGAGGGCGAGGTAATGACCCTTAGTGACGATTGCGTCGTTCCATGATCTTAAATAAAAGCGTAGTTTACTTTTCGTTCATTTTCTAAAAAGCTAACTTTTTATGATGAAAAGCCACTCTTAATAATGGCACACTGGACAGTACACAGTATTAAATAAAATCTTCATACTAGTGTTCACAAAAAAGGAGTTTTGATAGATGAACTTATATTTTCACGATGTTGGATTGAAAGGGGCTACTGCAGATTTCCCTAAAACAGTTTTTGGGGAAGTTTCAATCGATGATATCGCAGAGAGATTGCCACCACACCTTAAAGATGAGGTATTCACAACGTTAACCAAAGAGTTTCCAAACGGATTTTGTAATGCTTGGGGGGTTCCTTCCGGTGCAAAAAGCGTCATACGTAATCTTGAATGCAATGACGTTATGCTTCTAATAAAGACCACCGGCGGTGATGGTGAGATGCCTGCACTTTGCCATGTAAAAGGATTTTGGAGAGAAGAACTTCCTGTACTTTCCAGCTTTTTGTGGGGGAGCAACCATTTTCCTTATGTCTTTTTCTTTAAGACTAAAGAAATTGATCTTACATGGACTCAATTTAAGCAGGATGTTAACTACTTACCTAAGTTTAGACCTAGTGGAAACGTATATAGAGTTAAGGAAGATCGACTATCTAAGTTTGATGGTGTAGATGGCTATGTTGCACACTTGCTAGGAGGAAGCTACGCAATTGAGGTGCCAGACTACTCAACTGTTCAAGAACCAGACCCTGACACTGAATATGCAGAAGGTGAGAGAAAAGTACGTGAGAGTTATTTTTTTACTAGAAACCCTCAATTAGTTGCAGATGCCAAAAAAGCCTTTGGCTATGTGTGCCAAGCCTGTGGATTTGATTTTGAGAAGAAATATGGCGAGGTAGGAAAGAACTACATTGAGTGCCACCATAAAAACCCTCTTTCTGAGCAAAGTGATCTAACACCTTCTACGTTAGATGACGTATGCATGCTGTGCTCCAATTGTCATCGAATGATTCATAGAACTAGACCAGCAATGAGTCTAGAGCAACTCCGTCATATCTTAAGAGAAATGCGAGAAAGGATAGACCCGTGGAGTGACGTGTAGCGTCCTACTGTCAGAAACACTCTTGTGTAACTTAACACTGTCAATAACTGATTTTTTTGAGTTGTTGACATCTTTGTTGGTGGGTGTCAATATCTCTTAAGTTTTTGACATATAGAAGTTCACTTATGGAATTCGTAGGCTATGCAAGGGTGTCTACCCAGCAACAAGACCTCACACAGCAAATAGATAAGCTAGAAGCTTACGGCTGCAAGAAGATATTTAAGGGAAAGCATTCAGGTAAAGAGGCAACTAACAAAGAGGCTCTCGAAGAATTACTAAGATATGTCCGTGAAGGTGACACTGTGGTTGTCACTAAGCTGGATAGACTAGGTAGGTCTTTGTCTCAGGTACTAGTATGCCTCGACACCTTAGTGAAACGTAAAGTCAACCTCGTGACTATTGACCAAGCCATAGACACTAAAAAGACAGACGCATTAAGTAAGGCGATGGTCCAACTCCTAGGGATGTTCGCAGAGCTAGAGAGGAACTTCATCGTGACTAGGACCCAAGAAGGCAAAGCGGCTACGGGTAACTATGGTGGTCGTAAACCTAAGCTCACCAAAGAACAAGAACAAGAGATTCGTGACAAGTTGGCTAATGGAGTCAGCAAGGTCAAATTAAGTAAAGAATATGGAGTCGCAAGGGCTACCATTTTGAATATCAGTAGAAAGGACAAGTAATGGGTCATGTATGTTATACAGTGAAGTTATCACGGTATTGCCCCCTTTTTAATGACTCGTCTAGACCTCGCAGCGTAGCCTCTTTGACTGTCTGAATATCACTCGAATATACCCTGTTTTGAATAATCCCTGGCTATTAGAACAAAGTGGAAAGACATTAGGGTATGTACCTAAAGATTCCCTTAGGGACCGTTGAGGCTAGACCTACTAATAATATCAATATTAGTTACCTACCTTAAGGAGTCCCTAGGGCCTCCCCTAAGACATAGACTATTGAGTTGTAATTAGTTTGGTCATCCTCATATAGGGTCATTCGCTACGACCCACCTAGAGTCATACCTCAACTTCCTCAGGTCTCTCCCCTAAGACATAAACAAACAAGGAACACCACACACATGAACACTATTGCACTATCTAAGATTAACCTTAAGGCCCCTACTCAGTTGAGGTCATCAGGTGAAGATATGACTCACGTAGAAGACCTAGCGCATTCATTCGCTGACACTGGGTCCTTCAAGGAACTACCATGGGTAGCCCTGATTAAAGACACAAACGAATATGTACCTATTGATGGTTTCCATAGGTTAACAGCCCTTCAATGGTTAGCAGAACACGAGGACATTGAGTGTCAGGTAGACCTCGATAATGTCTCAGTAAGACTCTCTGAGTTTGACACTATGCCTGAGGCTATCGTAGCTGCTGCTGGGGTCAACGCTAATCATGGCCTTAAGCGTAAGAGTACGGATATACACAACGCTATCCAAAAACTACTTGAAGTTGACCGCATAGGTTTCTCAAAGACCAAATACACACTAGATAGAGAAGCTATCATGAAGGTGGTCAATTGTTCCTCTGCAACCTACAGGAGAGCCACTGAGGAAATCCGTAAAGAGCTTACTGATGCTCGTGACTTTGTGGTCAAACGCTTAGACTATGAAGGTATCTCTCAACGTGAGATTCAACAAAGAACAGGTGTACCCCAAAAGACTATTAGCAGGATTCTTAGTGAGTCAAAACGCTCAGTGAGCAAAATGACTCAGTCCCACGTTGATGACCTTCAGAGTCTTGATGACCAAAAGCGCCATGATGGCAAAACTAGTCATTCAGTGAACACCCTACAGGACCTCAGTGAGTCAAACCGCTCAGTGAGCAAAATGACTCATGATGAAACCCTAGATGGTCTAGGTGAGCAAAAACGGCATAGTGCCAAAATTACACAGTCAAAAAATGAACAAGGTGACCAAAAACGGCATAGTGCCAAAAACGGTCACTCAAGCAATGAACAGGTTCAAAGTGCGGATAAACGGCACGATGCCAAAACTCAGCAAGACCGTATACAGAAACGTAAGGTCAAACTCATTGAGTCTATAACACGCCAGTTGAGTTCCCTCAGTGTAGAGCAGCTCAAGAGTGTAGATGGTCATATAGCTACTGTCTCAGACTTCTAGCCTCTCTCTTCAAACGCGAGGCTACCACTAAGATATTTCTTAACGTATTCCATAGTAAGGGACAGAAAATGAACACTATTGCTTTATCTAAAATCAACCTAGACGCTCCAACTCAACTACGCGCACTGGGTGAAGATATGACTCACGTGAAGGACCTAGCATATTCATACGCTGACACTGGGACCTTCACAGAGCTACCATGGGTGGCACTGGTACAAGAGACTGGTGAGTACGTTCCTATTGATGGGTTCCACAGGCTTAACGCTATCGACTGGTTAACAAAGCAGAACGAGATACCTGTAGAGGTAGACCTAGAGAATGTAGCTATCCGTTACTCTGAATTTGAAACTATGGCTGACGCTATTGTCGCTGCTGCTGGGGTCAACGCTAACCATGGCCTTAAGCGTAAGAGTAGCGACATTCACTCGACAATCAGAAAGCTACTTGAAGTAGACCGTATGCGATTCCTTAAAGATAAGTACACGTTAGATAAAAAGGAAATCATGAGTGTGGTCAAATGCTCTTCAGCCACATACAAGAGAGCTACAGAAGAGGTTAGGGGTGAGCTTACACGTTCACGTGATTTTAGAATAACCACTTTATCAGATGAGGGCCTTACTCAAGCAGAGATTGCTAAACGGATAGGATGCGGTCAAACAACTGTAAGTGGCATTCTTAAGCGAAAAAGCTCAGTGAGCCTTTCTGCTAAACTAGTCAATGAACAACAAGAGGAGTCACATGAAGAAATCACTTCTAGCAATATCGATACAGATAGCTCTATCGAAACCACAGAAGAACAACCTTCAGTCTTAGCCCATGTAACAGAGGCAAGCGTAGCAGAATGCCCTTGGGATGACATAGAAGATGACGTAGAGGTGCAGGAAGAGGCCACAGGTCCGTCTTTTTCTGAGACTAGCGCCCAAGCGAGAATTAGGCTATTCATTGAGGACCTGTCTGAAGAAGATAAGGCTTACGCCCTGAAGCTACTAGCTGTTTAGAGGCTACTTAAAGATGTCCATAATAGAGGCCCTATGGATGACGTTAAGACTCAAGAGGAAGCCACAGGACAGTCTTTTTCTTTAGGTGGCAAAAAACGGCATAATGCCAAAAATAGCCAGTCAGAAAATGAACAAAATGTTCCAAAAGCGCATAATGCGGAAATGAAACAGCCAAGAAATGAACAAAGTGTACCAAAACGCTCAGTGAGCAAAATGGTACAGTTAGACACCTTCATGAATACTAATCAAATAGACCTCTTATCGAACTTATCAGATGGTCAAGAGGCCATTACCCCAGCGTACTTCTCAGAACGGTCACCCTAATGCTTATCCCCTGACTACAGGAAGAAAGAAGCAACTTTTGTACTTCATGGTCACAACAGGAATCACTTAACAGCCTAATGACCCCCTAAAGAATCAAGGCTGTCTTTTCCCTTCCACAATAATCGAATTTTAGAGTGGTCTATTGAACGAATGGTAAAGACACAACCCACATCACGCTATGCAACGTAGCCCTGTGTCTATCGTCAATGGAGGTCACTAGTAAGAGCTATGGGGGCCTATATCTCTTCTGGGGTGTAGCTACCCTTCACGGCCTCCATAGTTTCCCTTAATGGGAAAGCTTTCAATTTCATCTATTCAAAGATACCCAGCGAAGTCCTAGTGACTATGGCGTTGGGTCTTTTTTACATAACCGTTATACAAGGATTAACCCAATGAGTACCAACTCAAAGAAACCACAACGAACCTCAGTGGCGCTCACTCGTGACGAGTATGAGGTCATTGACGTAGCAAGGGCACACTTTAATTCAACTCATGGTGTGAGTGTCTCTCGTACTTCATTCATTACCAGTTTAGCCACTAAGTACAACAGGGAGAACAATCTGCTATGTCATTGAGGTCCATTCTTAAACCTAAACAGGTCACTAAATCTGAGGTCTGTGAGGCCCCTGTAGACACTACGCTCCCTTCTCGCTCTCGTATTGCTTTCATCGAGTTAAACGATGGCAGACGTATTGGTCTAGGTCGTAGCTTTGAATCTAACAAGAACTTACTGACGAGTTCCTACGGCATGACTGAAGAGTCAGCCACTCAGTTTGCTCTAGACATCAATAGGGTCTTTCACTCAGGAGCTAAGTAGCTCTATATGGATCTGTATGATCCTCAGGGAAGACTTCAGAACTCTCACATACATTCACCTTAGTTAAGCTATAAGAACCGCTCACAGATCCCCTCTGGGCCTTAAAGCTACAACTCATTTAATTCGATCACATACAAACACGCTAGGACTCCCTTTGTTGATTCATTGGGTGTGTCTTCGTGTGTCTATTCATAAGGAAATACCACATGAAAAAACAACAATCACAGAAAAACAGTAAACCTCTTAGCTTTGCTGAACTTCAAGTTCTACATGGTGAAGAGCTATCAACAAAAATCATAGACAGAGCCACTCCCTCACACGCTCTTCTAGATGAAATTGACCGTATTGATGTCGAGTCTACAGAGCATAGAGAGCTGGTCGTAACAAGCCGTATCAAAGCGGCCCTAACGGGTGAGCATGGGTCAATAGACTCAAACGTAAGTTTGACTGAAGGTCACCGCTACGCAAGCGTTAAGAGCCTATTTGGCAAGGTCTACGCACAGACACTAATAACTGACGAGATTGTTTCTGACGCTCACATAGACATTAAAGAAGAGTTCATACGGCTAGCCAGTGATGACTTCCTCAATGTACTCGTAGAGCAATTACTATATGGTGATGAGTCCAGAGCCAACGGTATTCAGCGTCTACGTGGTGTGTTAGATGCGCGTATAGACAAAGCTAACGGCTTCTCAGAGGCCTTCAAGGATGATGATGAGCGACACCAAGACTTCTATAAGGTCATCAAGACAGGCTCTAGCGGCTCATTTGGGGCCAACGCTGCGGCTATCAAAGCTCACTTCTCAGCGGTCAAGAAGTCACTCCCTAGCAAGTACAAGCGTAATGCCAAGTGGTACATGAACGCTGACACCTTTGAAGAACTAGAACTGGTAGCAGACTCAACAGGTCAGTCACTACTAATTCGCTGGGGCCGCTCTGTTTATGGTGGTGAAGAGACATTCCTGATGCTAGGTCATCCTATCGTTATCATTGACCAGATGAACCCTAGCGAGGCCAACGGCACTCCTGTAATGTTTGGTGACCTTCGCGCTGCTATCAAGGTGTTAGACCTTAAGGGCGAAGGGTCATACTTCACGACTGATAAGGTGACCGTGAAGGGAGCCACAATCGCTTACATTGATAGCCGTTACGGTGAAATCATACAAGCCAATGATGCGCTTAGAGTGTCGTTACAGGCTTCTTAGTGTTCGCATCTCATGTTACTCGAAGTAATCTTTAAATAAGTTCTTTATTAATCTATTCATATTGAGTAGCTTATGTGTGTTTCTAAAAAAGGACTTAATATGATCGAACTCAGCTCTCAACCTATGTCTATACAGTCAATTTACTCTCTCTACAGGGAAGGTAAGTTGATCGTTAACAGGCGCTACCAACGAAAACTCGTATGGACACTTATTGAAAAACAAAAATTGATTGATTCAATTCTGAATAGATATCCAATACCTGCAATTCTGATAGCTGAGATTGAGGATAAGAAGGGGCACTTCGAAATAATAGATGGCCTACAAAGACTACATGCTTTGATGTCATTCATTGAATTAGCTTTCAAAACGACTGACGAGCAATTTTTCAATCTAGATTATTTTACAACTGCGAAAAACTATAGAGATGAAGGGGCTTTCAAAACTGAAGAAATGACTGATCAAAAGCTTCTTGATAGCAAGCAGGTAAGTTCTATTTTAGATTATATGGTCGCTATGTCGACGATGAGAAATGTTACAGAAGCCCAAGTCAACGATGTTTTCGACAGAATTAATACATATGGGCATCGCCTTAGTGATCAGGAGAGAAGACAAGCAGGGATAAAGAATGAGTTCTCAGATTTAGTCAGAACGATTGCTTGCAAACTGCGTGGTGATGTTTCTGATGAAGTTATGGAATTAATTAAAATGCCCTCAGTAAGCGTCGATTTACCGTTGAATAAACATGGATATGGTGTTTCTGCTGAGGAGGTTTTCTGGGTAAAAGAGGGTATTTTAAGGTCAGTTGATCTTCGTGACAGCCTAGACGAGCAGTGTATAGCTGATATTATTGCTTGTATAGTTGGAAGTAAAATGATCAGTCGCTCCAAAGAAGCACTAGACAATATCTACACTGAAAGTTCAGAAGAGTTCAATCGGGTAGAAGCTGCATTAGAAGTCTATGGAGCAGAAAAATTGATTGATGAATTTAGCTTCTGCGTTGACGAAATCCAGAAATCGTCGTCGCAGAAAAAGCTCAAAGAAATCGTTTACAAAAAGAAGAGTTCCAATCCCTTCCCTGCAACTTTCGCGGTAATTTTTTTAGCATTCCATGACCTTTTAATAAAATCAAAAAAAGTAATTTCTGATTATGCTGGTGTGGAATCAGCGCTAGAAAATCTTTCTGAAAGAATAAAAACTACTAAAGATGCAGGATCTCCGGATGAACGGGACAAAAACGTACGTTCTATTAAAGCTCAGATAGAACCATTTTTCGTTGATACGAAAGATCTAAAGCATGTATACGGTCAACACAGCACTCTTGATGTCAATGAACTATTGAGACGTTCAGAAATAGAGCTTGCTGATTATGAATTGAAGCAAGGAATTATGACACTCGCTTCAAGTCAAAGAGCAATAGATGAAAATGCAGTAAAGAAAATAATTAATTCCATTTGCGCGCTTGCTAACAATGGTCCAAATAGAGTAGGTAAATTGCTGATAGGTATTGCTGACGAAGAAAGAGATGCAAATAGAGTACAGCAGCTAGATAACGTGACCCCTATAAAAGTAGGTAAAAAACACGTTGTTGGAGTGAAACGGGAAGCCACTTTACTAGGGAAGAGCGTTGAACAGTACTTGGCTTTGTGGAGGGGAAGAATTCGAGATTCAGAGTTAAGCGAGAGCTTGAAAACTAATGTACTTTCTCACATGGATTACCATGATTATTATGGACTAGGCGTAATCATCGTTACTGTCATACCACAAAATCAAGAGTCTTATGTTGGTAAAAAATCTTATTGGCGTGACGGTGATGAAACTAAGGAAATAACAGACTTTCAACAGCATGGTGTGATTTGTGCTCGCTTTAAGTAACGCAAAGTCTTGCAAATAAGTCACAATGAAGAGCTGATTGGGGCGTTTGCCCCAAAACTTCTTTTTTATAAGTACCATTCCTTCTCAATCTGACTAGCTACTTTATCAACGGTAGCCTTCAGCCGTTTAACATCGTGACGGGCATAATGACCAAAACTCATAGTAGTCCCCGTCTTGTGTCCAGCAACGTAAGCCACGTCAAACTCAGTAAGATTATCAGCACGTTGACCAGCGGTAATGAAGTGATTACGTAAAGAGTGAAACGACCTAGTTGAGTCATCCGTGATCTTATCGACTTTGAACTTGGAGAATGTCCTCCCTGCTGATTTATGATCTAAACGCAAGGGCAGTTCAATGTCGTTTAATTGGTCCGCTAAGGGAATGTAACGAGGTGCACTTTTAGTTTTACCTTTATGGACCACTAAACACCTAATACCTTCAATGACCTCTACTTCAGCTCTACAAAGTTCACTAATACGAGCACCTGTGAATAGAGCTAACTTGGTCAATGGTTTAACACTGTCAGGGCATTCATTAAGAACCTTGTTCAGTTGGTCCTTACTAAATAGCTGTTTTCGCTGAGACTCCCCTTTCTTGTAAGGGCTAAGGTCGTGGTCCTCAAAGGGACTTTGCTTCAACGCTATCTCTCCCAATTGAAACGCATGGACCCAGATGGATTTAAGTCTAGAAAGGTGCGCTGCAATTGTCCCATGGGCGTACTCATCACCAAGGTGTTCTATGTAAGCCACAACGGTCTTCTTGTGGACTTCTGTTAGGGCCATGTCATTGACTCCAACGAAAGTAAGGAACCTATCTAACGCGCTTTGTAGCTTCTGCTTAGTATCATCAGATAGCTTTGTTTTACGTCCTAGAAGGCTCTGTAAGGCTTCCTTTGCGGTATATGAATAGACATGGTTAGTGTCCTTATAAGCCACTTCTCTATAAGCTGCGTGAGCGATAGGCTCTCGTGGGAAGAAGTCATCATATGTGAGATTAGAGCTACGGTCTTTGATGGCCCCCGCGTACTCTTTTGCAACTGTCAGGTGACGTTTAAACTCCTCGCGCTCTGGGCTAATAGTTCCTTGCATCTGGTTTGCTAGGTGCCCGTTAAACTTGTCACGTTTAAGTCTTGCTACCTTCACGCTACTCGTCTGGAGACTGAAAGTTATATGACTTCCTTTGTATAAGTGAGCTATCGCGCTAGGGACTCTTCTAGAGTATACCCATGTGTCGTGATGCTTCTTAATGTGCTTATTTTGTGCGTTCATATTGTTCCCCTATTAATTGGAAGTAATAAGGAATGTGTCACGCTATGTAGCTTCTACATCCCTAATAGTAAGGGATTAAGGGAATCGTGGGTATTTAGGGCACTTTGATGTAATCATCCCCCTAAGCTTAACGCTTAAAAGAAAGGCGCTGCTCATAGAGCAGCGCTTTTTTTCGGTCTAAATACACCTTTGAATGCCTTTCCATTTATCGCAGCTAAATGAGAGTTACCGCATTTTTCCTAAAATAAAAGCCTCTTTGATATCCATATTTTAGGTAACAATTATTTATCATTTGTACGTTTTAAAGCGCTAGCGCATTGAAATTAATTTATCCTACTGTCTCGTTTGCCTTGTCATGTAGCCAATTTTCGAGGTTTTTATCTTTTCTTGCACCGAACAAGTGGCATGTTAAAAACTTGTATTCACAGGTGGTTTTTATTACTACATAACCGCATCATTACGCCTTTTACGCCTATTGAATTAACCCTAATAAGCCTTTAACCTGCCACGCCTGCTTCATCTTTGAAGTAGGTAACTAGTGCATTTTTTATAAGGCATACTACCCACTATGGCACCACGTTCTTTCGTTTTTTTAGACGAACTGAATTCTTCGATTAGACCCGCAATAAACTACACCAGTGGTGTAGGCGCTATGCTGTGGTTGGCTAATCTGGCGTTATTGCTGAACCTGTCTCATAAACACAACT